>NZ_CP075187.1:2270000-2530000 GCF_020510665.1 Dechloromonas denitrificans | reverse complement strand
CCGCAGTCACAACAAACAACCTTCCTCCCAATTTGGCTCACCGCACAACGCGATGAGCACACAAGTTACGCTTGGCGGCAATAGCCTTCTGGACCCACCCCTTCCCTTCCCGAACAGGACCGTGAAACAGAATCGCGCCGATGATAGTGAGCTTCCGCTCGCGAAAGTAGGTCACCGCCAGGCTCCCATTCAAAGCCCTCGTTACTAAAGTAACGAGGGCTTTATGCTTTGTAGTTCTCCATTTTTAAAGTTGGTTGAAGCTGCGTTTTCAAGTGAATCGCCGCCCGCTTGGCCCGGTGGCTGTGGTAGAATCTCTGTCGGCGGGTCTCCCCGCATTGCAAGGTGGTGAATCTGGTCAGGTCCGGAAGGAAGCAGCCACAGCTACTTATTGCAAGTGCCGGGGGTTAGGCTCGCCACTTTCATTTTCTGTTTCGGTGTGGAGCGCATGAGTTATCAAGTTCTTGCGCGCAAGTGGCGGCCGCGCAATTTTTCTACGCTAGTTGGGCAGGAGCACGTAGTTCGAGCATTGGCTCATGCCCTTTCTGAACAGCGTTTGCACCACGCATATCTCTTCACCGGGACTCGCGGTGTCGGCAAGACGACTATTGCCCGCATCTTGGCCAAATCACTGAATTGCGAGTCAGGTATTACCGCAACCCCTTGTGGGGTTTGCTCCGCATGCCAGGAAATCGATAGCGGTCGCTTCGTTGATTTGCTCGAAGTTGATGCGGCAACAAATACACGTGTTGAAGAGATGCGTCAGCTGCTTGAAAATGCGGTCTATGCACCGACGCGTGGTCGCTTCAAGGTTTATGTGATCGATGAGGTCCATATGCTTTCGAATTCGGCTTTCAACGCAATGTTGAAAACGCTCGAAGAGCCACCGGAGCACGTTAAGTTTATTCTGGCAACAACGGACCCACAGAAAATTCCGGTGACAGTCCTTTCACGTTGCTTGCAATTCAACCTGAAGCAGATGCCGGCGAGTGCCATTACGACACATCTGGCGCATATTCTCCAGGCCGAATCCGTACCGTTTGAGCCTTCTGCGCTTACCCTGCTTGCACGTTCGGCATCGGGCAGCATGCGAGATGCCTTGTCGTTGCTTGATCAGGCAATTGCGCACGGCGCAGGGAAGGTGGAAGAGTCGCAGGTTCGGAGCATGCTTGGTTCCGTTGATCTTGATTATCTTTTGACTATTCTGGATGCGCTGAAAGATGGCGACAGTTCCGCTTTGCTCCAGGTTGCTTTTGATCTCGGCGTGAGAAGTTTGTCTTACGCGCTGGCATTGCAAGAACTTGCGGCTTTGCTGACCCGCATCCAGATCATTCAGTGTGTGCCTTCGGCTGTTGATGAGGATGATCCCGAGAGAGAGCGTCTTGTTGTCCTTGCCGCTTCCTTTTCTCCGGAATTTGTCCAGTTGGCTTATCAGATCGTCAATGTTGGACGATCCGAGATGGCTTCAGCCCCTGATGAGTACGCCGGGTTTGTCATGACGTTGCTGCGACTGTTTACTTTCAGGCCTGCGTCGGTCATGGAGGTCGTCTCTTCTGTTCGCTCCCAGCCTAAATTCCCGCCAGGCAAGCCGTTGACCGCAGCAGTGGCGCCATCTTCGTCTCCAGCTCCTGTCGCTGTTGAAAACAAACGACGCACAGCGGTGTCCGGTGGCGAGGACGATTGGCATGAGATGGTTGCTGCGCTGCAATTGAGTGGCCTTGCCAGAGAACTGGCTCAGCATTGCGAATTACGCGAATTGAATGAAGGAGACTGTTTGCTGCGACTTGCGCCGGCACATGCTCACCTTCAGATGAAACCGTCTCCTGACAAGCTTGAGGCGGCGTTGAGTGATTATCTTGGGCGGCCACTGAAGTTGCGGATTGAGCTTGATGCGATCGAGATAGATACGCCTGCGGCAACGGCAAGCCGTGAACGTCAAGATCGTCAAAACCGCGCAATCGCTTCGATTGAGCAGGATAGTTTTATTCGTGAAGCAATCGAGTCATTCGATGCCTCACTCACAGAAGCTTCAATTAGACCGATTTCCTGATGGAGAAAATACGATGATGAAGGGTGGTTTGGCTGGCCTGATGAAACAGGCTCAAGCAATGCAGGACAACATGAAGAAGGCGCAGGACCAGCTGGCCCTGATTGAGGTCGAGGGGCAGTCTGGGGCTGGCATGGTCAAAATCGTCATGACCTGTTCCCATGATGTGCGTCGCGTGAGTATCGATCCTTCGGTGATGGATGATCGTGAAATGCTTGAAGATCTGGTTGCCGCAGCTGTCAATGATGCGATTCGGAGAGGCGAGGAGCTGAGCAAGGAAAAAATGTCCGGCTTCACTGCTGGCTTGAATCTTCCTCCTGGCTTCAAACTGCCTTTCTAAGTGACGCCGACGGGTCTTGAGTCACTGATCGAAGCTCTGCGCTGCCTTCCTGGTATTGGTCCGAAGTCAGCGCAGCGAATGGCCTATCACCTGATGCAGCGAGACCGTAAAGGTGCCAAGCGGCTTGGTGAGGCAGTTTTGCATGCGCTGGATGCGGTAAAGCATTGTTTGCGTTGTAACACCTTCAGTGAGACCGAAATTTGTGAGCGCTGTGCATCTCCCAAGCGGGATCAGTCCGTCTTGTGCGTGGTTGAAACGCCCGTTGATATGAACATGATGGAGCAAACCCTCGCCTATCAGGGGCTTTACTATGTTCTGATGGGGCGTATCTCGCCGTTGGATGGCGTCGGGCCGAGGGAGTTAGGTCTCGAGCAATTGATGGCACGCGTCATGGATGGATTGGTGCAGGAGGTCATTCTTGCTACTAATTACACCAATGAGGGAGAGGCGACAGCCCACTACATCACCGCCATGTTGAAGCCGAAAGGCATTGGCGTCACCCGTATTGCACGTGGGGTGCCGGTTGGTGGTGAGCTTGAATATGTCGATAGCGGCACATTGGCGCAGGCCTTGAGAGAGCGTAAGGCTTGTGCCGCCTGACAACGGCTTTTAACGTCGGTTCCGTTGGCGTATAATTTAGCGTTTATTTTTAATCCCATCCAATTCCTTTAGGGGTCAGCGTTATGAGCAAACAAGGAAAAATGGACTGCGGCAGACGGCGTTTGATCGTTGCCACCGCGGCCGTGGGCGGAACAGGGGCTGTTGCTGCTCTTGTGCCGTTCGTCTCCAGCTTGCTTCCATCCGAGCGTGCCAAAGCGGCAGGCGCTCCGGTTGAAGTCGATATCAGCAAGCTCGAACCGGGTCAGATGATGACCGTCGAATGGCGTGGCAAGCCTGTGTGGATCATTAACCGCACCAAGGACATGCTGGAAACGCTGACCAAACTGACTGATGCTGTTGCCGACCCCAAGTCCGACAACAATCAGCAGCCAGCCTACGCAAAGAACGATACCCGTTCGATCAAGCCGGAAATTCTGGTGGCTGTCGGTATCTGTACCCACCTCGGCTGTTCCCCTTCGCAGAAATTCAAGAAGGGCGCAGAAGAGGGGATGGGCGCTGAATGGCTGGGAGGCTTCCTTTGCCCCTGCCATGGTTCGACCTTCGATTTTGCCGGCCGCGTTTACAAGGCGAAGCCTGCCCCGACCAACCTGGAAGTTCCGCCGCACGTGTATCTTTCGGATACCCGCATCATGATCGGCGAAGACAAGAAGGGAGCATAAGAAATGGCTGCTGGCAACTTCGAAAAATACAAGTCTGATGGTTCCATCGGCGGGAATGTCCTGGAGTGGGTTGATGCCCGTTTTCCGGCTACTTCTCTCTGGAAGGGACATCTGTCTGAGTATTACTGCCCGAAGAACTTCAACTTCTGGTATTTCTTCGGCTCTCTGGCTTTGCTGGTTCTGGTCATCCAGATCGTCACCGGCATTTTCCTGGTCATGCACTACAAGCCGGATGCGGCCCTGAACGCGAATGGCGTGCCGATCGCTTTTGCTTCCGTCGAGTACATCATGCGTGATGTACCAGGTGGCTGGCTGATTCGCTACATGCACTCGACCGGTGCATCTGCCTTCTTCATCGTGGTTTACCTGCACATGTTCCGTGGTTTGCTCTACGGTTCCTATCGCAAGCCGCGTGAACTGACCTGGCTGTTCGGTGTCGGTATTTTCCTGGTGCTGATGGGTGAAGCTTTCTTCGGCTACCTGCTGCCTTGGGGTCAGATGTCCTTCTGGGGCGCACAGGTTATTGTCAATCTGTTCTCTGCGATCCCAGTCATTGGCCCTGATCTGTCGATCATCATCCGTGGCGACTTCGTCGTCGGTGACGCTACGCTGAACCGCTTCTTCTCCTTCCACGTGATTGCCTTCCCGCTGGTTCTGGTTGGTCTGGTTGCAGCTCACGTGCTGGCTCTGCACGAAACCGGCTCGAACAATCCGGACGGTATCGAGATCAAGGCCAACAAGGATGAAAATGGCATTCCGCGTGACGGCATTCCTTTCCACCCGTACTACACGGTCAAGGATATCGTCGGTGTCGTCGTTTTCCTGATGGTCTTCTCCGCGGTGATGTTCTTCGCGCCGGAAGGTGGTGGTTACTTCCTCGAAACGCCGAATTTCTATCCGGCTGATCCGCTGAAGACCCCGCCGCACATTGCACCGGTCTGGTACTTCACACCTTACTACTCGATCCTGCGCGCCATGGTCTGGAACTTCTTCGGCTTGCCGGCCAAGCTCTGGGGTGTGATCGGTATGGGGGCTTCCGTTGTGATCTTCGCCGCCCTGCCTTGGCTCGACCGTAGCCCGGTCAAGTCGATCCGCTACCGTGGCCCGATTACCAAGGTGATGCTGACCATCTTCGTGATTGTCTTCTTCATCCTCGGTTACCTGGGGACGCTCTCTCCGTCGCCGATGGGCGAGGTGATCTCCCAGATCTGCACCGTGTTCTACTTCGGTTTCTTCCTGGGCATGCCGTGGTGGTCCCGCATGGACAAGTTCAAGCCGGTTCCTGACCGCGTGACGATGAAGTGAGGATGCAAAAAATGAAAAAATTTCTGATCGCATTGCTCTTCGCGCCGATCATGGCATTTGCCAGCGGCGGTGCGGTTCATCTCGACAAGTGGCCGGGCTCGGTCGGCGACAAGGCTGCATTGCAGAATGGCGCCAAGCTGTTCGTCAATTACTGCCTGAATTGCCACGGTGCTTCCTACATGCGCTACAAGAATCTGGTCGACCTCGGTCTGACTGAACAGCAGGTCAAGGAAAACCTGATGTTCACTTCCGACAAGATCGGTGGCTTGATGACTGTGGCCGCGCGTGCCGATGAACAAAAGCTCTGGTTCGGTGCTACGCCGCCGGATCTGACCATCATCGCCCGTGCCCGTGGTGAAGCTGGTAACGCTGGTGCAGGTGCAGACTGGCTCTACACCTACCTGCGTTCCTTCTATCGTGACGAAAACCGTCCGACCGGCTGGAATAATGTGGTGTTCGAAAATGTCGGCATGCCGCACATTCTTTATGGTCTTCAGGGGCAGCAAGTCCTGAACCACGAAACCCACAAGCTGGAAGTGGCTGTTCCGGGCCAGATGGCTCCGGCCGAATTCGACAAGGCTGTTTCTGATCTTGTCGGGTTCATGGTCTGGATGGGCGAACCACAACAGGAATTCCGCCAGAAGCTTGGTTTCTTCGTACTTGCCTTCCTGGGCTTGCTCTTCGTGCTCGCTTACGCGCTGAAGAAGGAATACTGGAAAGACATTCACTGATCCTGTCCGGATCAGCAAACGGCATCGCGGGTTTGGCTTAGGCCAGCCCCCGATGCCGAATCGCATTTTGAGGGTTACCACAAATGATGAATCTGTACTCGGGCACCACCTGCCCTTTTAGTCATCGCTGCCGCATTGTCCTTTTTGAAAAAGGCATGGATTTCCAGGTGATCGACGTTGATATGTTCAACAAGCCGGAAGAAATGGCTGCGATCAATCCACACAACCGGGTTCCGGTACTGGTTGAGCGAGATCTCGTTCTGTTCGAGCCGAACATCATCAACGAATACATCGACGAGCGGTTTCCGCATCCTCAACTGATGCCGGCTGACCCGATCATGCGTGCGCGTGCCCGTCAGTTGCTGGTCGGTATGGAGCGCGAAATCTTTTCGTTCATGGAAGTGATCGAAAAAAATGGCAAGACGGCTGATAAGGCTCGTCAGGAAATCAAGGCTCGGCTGACCGAGATCATCCCGATCTTCAACAAGCAGAAATTCATGCTGGGCGATGAATTTTCGATGCTGGATGTGGCGATTGCGCCGTTGCTGTGGCGTCTTGATCACTATGGCATCGACCTTGGCAAAGCGGCTGCACCGCTGATGAAATACGCCGAGCGGATTTTCAGCCGTCAGGGTTTCATCGATGCATTGACGCCGTCTGAAAAGGCGATGCGCAAGTAAACATGGAACTGCCGTCTACCAAGCCTTACCTGCTGCGTGCAATCTGGGAGTGGTGCTGCGATAACGGATTTACACCGTATATTTCAGTCCAGGTTGATGGGCGAACGCGTGTCCCCCGGGAATTTGTCCGGGATGGACAAATCGTCCTGAATCTGGGCCCCGATGCGACCAACAAGCTGAAAATCGGTAATGATTTTATCGATTTTCAAGCTCGTTTCGGTGGCGTCTCACGCGAATTGTCCGTGCCGGTGACTCAGGTTACGGCAATTTATTCGCGTGAAAATGGCGCGGGTATGGCTTTTGAGCTTGAGGCTGGAGAGTCGCAAGGCGAGTTCGGTGATGCAGAGGATATGGCCGTTGATGCCTCGCCTGCAGAAGAGCCGCCAGAACCACCCCGCCCAGAAGGAGGGCGTCCCAAGCTGCAACGCATCAAATAGGGACGCACGGCAAGATCGATGCACCAAAAAAGGGAAATTTCTGATGGAAATTTCCCTTTTTTATTTAATTTCATGCCGTTTCAGGGTGGCACATCTGTTGCTCAAGGACTGTCATGAAAAATGAAGTCAAATCCACTTGCTGTTACTGCGGCGTTGGCTGCGGTGTCCTGATTGAAACCGAGAATGGGAAAATCTCCGGTGTACGCGGCGACCCTGATCATCCGGCCAATCGCGGTCGACTCTGCACCAAGGGCGCAACACTCCATTTGACGGCAGGCCCGAGCGGACGCCTGTTGTTCCCCGAGCGCCGCCTGCAGCGCGGCCAGACCGGACAGAGAGTGACCTGGGATGCTGCGCTGGAATCCGCTGCGGACCGGTTTGCCGAGACAATTCGTCGCTATGGCCCCGATTCGGTGGCCTTCTATATTTCAGGCCAGTTGATGACCGAGGACTATTATGTCTTCAACAAATTGGCCAAGGGACTGATTGGTACCAACAATGTCGATACCAATTCCCGTCTGTGCATGTCATCGGCTGTTGCTGGCTACAAGCAGACGCTGGGAGCCGATGCTCCGCCTTGCTGTTACGCCGATATCCTGGCCGCTCAGCTGATATTCATCAGTGGGGCAAATCCGGCTGTCGCACATCCGATTGTTTTCCGTTATATCGAAGACGCCCGTGCGGCGAATCCCGATCTGAAAATCATTGTCGTCGACCCACGTCGCACCGAAACGGCCGAGATTGCCGATCTTTACCTGCCAATCAATCCCGGAACGGACATCGCCTTGTTTAACGGCATGCTTCATCTGCTGATTCGGGATGGGTTGGTCGATAACGCTTATATCGCTGCACACACGACTGGATTTGAGGCGGTTGCCGAACTCGTCAAAACATATACGCCGGCTGCGGTTGCACGTATCTGCGGGATTTCGGAGCTTGATCTGATCCAGGCCGCCGAGTGGTTCGGTAAAAGCAAGGCTGCCTTGTCACTTTATTGCCAGGGACTCAACCAGTCGGCGCACGGAACCCACAATAGTGTCAGCCTGATTCACCTTCATCTGGCAACCGGCCAACTTGGTAAGCCGGGTGCTGGCCCATTCTCCTTGACGGGGCAGCCCAATGCCATGGGCGGACGCGAGGTGGGCGGAATGGCCAACCTGCTGTCAGCCCATCGCGACCTCGGGAATCCCGAGCATCGGGCCGAGGTAGCTGCGCTCTGGGGAATTCCGGATGTTCCGGCCAAACCAGGCAAGACTGCGGTCGACCTGTTCAAAAGCCTGGATTCCGGCGAAATCAAGGCGGTCTGGATTGCCTGCACCAACCCGGCGCATTCCATGCCGAATCAGGCAGCCGTCCGCAAAGCGTTGCATACGGCCGAATATGTCGTGTTGCAAGAAGCTTATGCCGGCACTGATACGGCCGAGTTTGCCGATTTGCTGTTGCCGGCCAGTGCATGGGGCGAAAAACATGGCACGGTAACCAATTCGGAGCGCTGCATCAGCCGCGTTCTGCCCGCGGTTGCTGCGCCGGGAGAGGCGCGCCATGACTGGGAAATCGTTGTCGATTTTGCCCGGCGCCTGGCGAACAAGCTTGCTAACCCGGCGACAGCCCATCTTTTCCCCTACACCAACCCCGAAGAGATTTTCAACGAACACCGCGAAACAACGCGTGGCCGCGATCTGGATATCACCGGTTTGAGTTATGGCCGTCTGGAAACCGACGGCTCTCAGCAATGGCCGTATCCCGATGGGGCGCAGGCTGGCAAGCAGCGTCTGTATGAAGATGGCCGTTTCCCGACACCTGATGGTCGCGCACGGTTTGTTCCAGTTCAGCACCAGGCAACAGCAGAGGCTCCGAGCAGTGAATTTCCGATCAGCCTCATTTCCGGTCGCATGCGTGACCAGTGGCATGGCATGACCCGGACAGGCACGGTGCCGCGTTTGTTCAACCTCGATGATGAACCTGAACTGGCCATGCACCCCTGCGACATGCGACATCGGGGGCTGGCTTCCGGTGATATCGTGAAAGTGGCTAACCCGCGCGGTGAAATGGTCGTGCGGATTGCCGAACGTGCCGGGCTGAAGCGAGGCCGGGCCTGGATGCCGATGCATTGGGGAAGCCAGTTCATGAATTCGCCCGGGGCGAATGCGTTGGTCAGCGAAGCGACGGATCCTTATTCGAAACAGCCGGAGCTCAAGCATGCTGCGGTGCGGATCGATAAACTCGATTTACCTTACCCGGTCGCCGTGCTTCGACGTTGTGCTTCGACGGAAGAGGCCAGGGCTTTGCTGGCCGAAGCGAGAAGCTTGCTGTCGATTTTCCCCTACGCCGCGGTGGGTTTGTATGGCCGTAGCGCACCGTTGGTAATTTTGCGCGCAGCAGAACACGGTCCGCTCGATAGCGCACAGCTTGCCGCGGTCGACCGTCTGTTTGGCCTCGATTCGACGGAGGGAGAAATTCTCTATGCCGATGCAAAACGCCAAATCAACAAGAAGGCCATTGTGCGCGATGGCCGCTTGTTTGGTGTCCGGCTGGCAGGAGAAGCCTTGGCACAGAGCTGGCTGAAACAGGCCATGGCTGAAGATGAGCTGGATCCATCATTGATCCGCTTTGCCCTGGCTCCCAGCGAGCGTCCTCCGGTCAGCATGCCGTCGCGCAACATCATCTGCAAATGCGCTGATGTCAGTGATGTGCAGATTCAGCAGGCACTGGCGCAGGGCTCGGATTTGGCCAGCATGCAGCAAACCCTGAAATGCGGCACTTTCTGCGGCTCTTGCGTCCCCGAGATCAAGCGGATGGTGGCAGAATACGCGACCAAAGAAGCCGTGCCAGTCTGAACGCGGCGAGAGGAGACTATGGGCTACGCTCATTTCATCAAGGAACTTGGTCGCGGCGCCGATGGCGCCCGCGATCTGTCGGCTGACGAAGCACATCAGCTTTATGCGGCGATGCTCGATGGTGGCGTCCCGGACCTCGAGCTCGGAGCGATGATCATCGCTCTGCGCGTCAAGGGTGAATCTGTCGACGAAATGCTGGGGTTTCTTGCCGCGGTCAATGGCCGGACAAATCACCTTGAATTGCCGCATGGTCGAGTTCGACCGGTTGTCCTGCCGACGTACAACGGAGCACGCAAGGAGGCCAACCTGACGCCCTTGCTGGCGCTTCTGCTTCAGCGTTTTGGCGTGCCTGTACTGGTGCATGGCCTGATTGAAGGTTTTGGCCGGGTGACTACGGCACAGGTTCTGCGCGAATTGGGCATCATGCCGGTGACCTCGGTGCTGCAGGCACAAAACAGTCTGGCCGAGAAAGGCCTGGCTTTTGCCCCACTCAGCCTGCTGTGTCCCGGTTTGCATAATCTGTTGTCGCTGCGCAGTCGGATGGGCGTCCGGAGCAGCGCCCACAGCCTGGTCAAGATGCTTAGCCCGTTCCACCAGGAGGCAGTGCTGGTTGCGGCCGCCACGCATCCTGATTTCATCGAGCTGATGCGCAACATGCTGGTTGCCCGGGGCGAGCGCGGAATTCTGCTGCGTGGTACGGAGGGCGAGCCGTTTGCCAATCCGAAACGTCGCCCCCGCCTTGAGTACGTGCACGATGGCGCGGTCAACGTGCTTTTTGAAGCCGAACACGAAAGCCTGCGCAGTTTGCCCAGCCTGCCTGAGTCAGCCGATGCGGCAACGACGGCAAAATGGATCCAGCGCGTACTGGATCGACAAATTCCGCTGCCCAAACCGATTGCCAATCAGCTCGCCTGCTGCCTCTATGCTGCCGGTTATGCCGAGGATTTCAATCAGGCCAAGGCGATCGTTGCCGTCGAATCGAATGGGCTCGCTGCTGCAGGATAAGCAGCGTTCAGCTTTGCGGGCAGGGCGCGCCCAACCGTGCCTGCAAAGCATCGCGTCGCTCGACGTTTTTGAGCAGCCAGAGCAGTAATGTGCCTATCGCCATGACCGTCGCTGCCAAGTACAGCCCTGCGTTGTAGCTGCCCAGCGAGGTCGCCAGCCAGCCGGTCACGGCAGGGCCGATGATTTGTGCCGCGCCGTAGGAAAGCGTCATTTTTCCCATCATTTTTGCCGGCCGGGTCGGGTAATAACGCCCCGCCATGGTCAGGACCAGGCTGACCATGCCGATGAACGTACCGCCAAAGAGCAGCGCCCCGAAAATGGCAGCACCCAGGCCGCCGATCATCACCGGCAGGAGAATGCCGACGATTTGCAGGATGGCGGCCGCAATCAGCGCATTCAGGTCGCCAATGCGTCGGGCAATGAAATCCCAGTTGATGCAGGCAGGGGCCGCCCCGATACCAATGGCCAGAAATACCCAGTTGCCCTGGCCCGTCAGGCCCGGCAGGCGCTCGATAATGGCAACAATAAACGTCGCGCTGACGACGTAACCGATCCCGGCACAGAAATAGGCGGCCATGAAAAGGCGCATGAAAAGTGGGCTGGGCGGCTTGTCTTCCATTTTCTGGCCGCTCTGGGTGACACCGCTGGTGTCGGGGGCAGGGAGCCAGGCGAGCGCAGGAATCAGCAGAACGCAGCCGATCAACGTAAAGGCAAACCACTGCTCTCGCCAGTCAAGCCCCTGGCTCATGACGGCGACGGCTGAAGCGCAGCCGGCAATGCCCAGGCCGATGCCGGCAAAGTGGATGCCCAGCTCGCTGCGATGATTGTGCCGAATCAGCCAGTTCAGGATAAGCCCTGTGCCAAGCAACATGCCGGCTGCGCTGCTCAGTCCCGCGACAAAGCGCGAGATGGCCCAGATAGTCAGGTCGGTGCTCATGCCCATGGCTGCCGTACTGAGAATGGCCGTTACCAGGCCGATCCGGTACAGCTTGTCCTTAAGCACCAGGTCGCTGATCAGGGATGCAATCAATGCACCACTCAAATAGCCGGCGTAGTTGATAGCCGCCAGCCAGCCAGCTTCCGCAACGCCCAGCCCGGCTTGTTGCTGCATCAGCGGGAGCAGCGGGGTGTACGAAAAGCGGGCCACGCCAAGTACCAGAATCAGGCTGAAAATACCTGCCCCAAGAACTTTGATTCGTTCTCTCTGTGAAGTCATTTTTTTATCCCAGCTTATTGGTTACTAATACATTAACGAGGATAATCAATCTAAACAAATGAATTATTGTGAATGCTTTGTTCTTTATTGGAGATATCAATGGAGCTCGTCGCCCTGCGAACATTTCAGGCTGTGGTGGAGGAAGGCGGCATCCTTGCCGCTTCGCGCAAGCTCAACACCGTTCAGTCGAACGTGACTGGCCGGATTCGCCGGCTGGAAGAGGAGCTTGGGACCGATCTCTTTTTCCGCAAGGGGCGCGGCCTGGAACTGGCACCTTCGGGACGCGTCCTGCTTGATTACGCACGTCGGATGTTGCTGCTTGAGCGGCAGACCAGCGCGGCAGTCCGGCAGGTTGGCGAGAGCGTCGGCGAGTTGCGCATCGGTGCCATGGAAACCTTTGCAGCCCTGCATTTGCCGACGGCGCTGAAGGCTGTCCGGGCCGGTCATTCAGGTATCGAGTTGCGGGTTTATACCGATACGACGGCTCACTTGATGGACAAAGTCTTGAGTCACAAACTGGATTGTGCCTTCGTTGCTGGGCCCGTCGTGCATCCGGACCTGGTTTTCGAGCAACTGGTGGTTGAAGAACTGGTGCAGGTTTGCGCGCGCGGAGCCAGCCCGGCGCGCCAGCCACTGATTCTTTTCCGTGAAGGTTGTGCCTACCGAGCGAGGGCAATGGCCTGGCAACGCACGATTGGTCATGCCGTGGCTGATGCCATGGAGTTTGGGACTCTCGAAGGTATTCTGGGTTGTGTCTCGGTCGGCTTGGGCTGGACGCTGATGCCGCGACGCGTGGTTGAGAAATCTTTGCATGCGGCAGATCTGGTGGTCGAATCACTTCCTGCCGATATTGCCAATGTCCCCACAGGCATGATCGTGCTGCGAGAAGGCGGCCTGATGCCGGCATTGAAAACCTTGAGTCAGGCGGTTGCTGCAAGCGCTTTGTAATCATCCAGAGGGGGCTTGAAACTGCACCGCACTGGAGATGCTCGCCCCGTTTTGGTGCGTCTATCTTCCGGCGGTTTTTAAAAAATGCTTAATAAACAGTTGTTTGTCTGTCTGGCATGGGCCTTGCGATAAGGATTGCCAGTACAGCGAATCAACCGCCAACGGGGGCGGCTCGATGGCAACGACGTCATGCGCTGAAATAAATTTTGCACCCCAGGGTGCGCGCAACGTTGGAGCCAAAAATGAGCAAACCCCGTCTCGTCCTGATCGGCAACGGCATGGCCGGTGTCCGCACCGTCGAAGAACTCCTGAAGATCAAGCCGGATCACTACGACATCACCATCTTCGGCGCCGAGCCGCACCCGAACTACAACCGCATCCTGCTCTCCCCGGTGCTGGCCGGTGAAATGACCATCTCGGAGATCGTCCTCAACGAACTCGAGTGGTACAAGGAAAACAACATCACGCTGCACACCGGCAAGCAGATCAAGACGATTGATCGTGTCAGCCGCAAGGTCATTGCCGAAGACGGCACTGAGGAATATTACGATCGCCTCCTGATTGCAACGGGTTCGACACCCTTCATGTTGCCGATTCCCGGCAACGACCTGCCTGGCGTCATCGGTTACCGCGACATCAAGGACACCGACGAGATGATCGAGGCCGCCAAGCTGCACAAGCACGCAGTGGTCATCGGTGGTGGTTTGCTTGGTCTCGAAGCGGCCAATGGTTTGAAGCTGCGCGGCATGGATGTGACCGTCGTGCACCTCGGCCCGTGGTTGCTCGAACGTCAGCTTGATGAAGTTGCCGGTCGCATGCTGCAGAAATCGCTCGAAGACAAGGGGCTCAAGTTCCTGCTGCAAAAGCAGACCGAGGCGCTCATTCAGGGCGAATCCGGTCGTGTCGCGGCGATTCGCTTCAAGGACGGCATGCAGATTCCGGCCGACCTCGTCGTCATGGCCGCCGGCATCCGCCCCAACTATTCGCTGGCCGAATCGTCGGGCATCTACTGCAACCGTGGCATCGTGGTGAACGACACCATGCAGACCTACGACCCGAAGGTGTACGCCGTCGGCGAGTGTGTCAGCCATCGCGGTATCGCCTACGGCCTCGTTGCGCCGCTGTTCGAGCAGGCCAAGGTGGCGGCCAATCATCTGGCCGGCTACGGCATCGGCCGCTATACCGGTTCGGTGACCTCGACCAAGCTCAAGGTGACTGGCATCGACCTCTTCTCGGCCGGCGAATACATGGGCGGCGAGGGCACCGAGGAAATCGTGCTCAACGACCCCTACGGCGGCGTGTACAAGAAGCTGGTGATCAAGGACAACAGGCTGGTCGGTGGCGTGATGTACGGCGATACGGCTGATGGCCCGTGGTATTTCCAGCTGCTCAAGGACAAGCGCGATATCCACGACATTCGTGATTCGCTGATCTTCGGCCAGTCGCTGGTCGGCGACGTCGGCCACGCCGGCAAGAGCAAGGCAGCTGAAATGGCTGACAGTGCCGAGGTTTGCGGCTGTAACGGCATCACCAAGGGCACCATCGTCAAGGCCATCAAGGAAAAGGGCCTGTTCACGCTGGACGAGGTGAAAAAGCACACCAAGGCTGCATCTTCCTGCGGTTCCTGTGCTGGCCTGGTCGAACAGATTCTCGCCTCGACCATCGGTGGCGCCTATACCCCGGCCGCTTCCGACAAGAAGCCGGTTTGTGGCTGTACGGATCACTCGCACAAGGTCGTGCGCGACGCCATCCTGAGCCAGCATCTGATTACCAAGGAAGCTGTCTTCGCGACGCTGGAATGGAAGACGCCGAACGGTTGCGACAAGTGTCGTCCGGCAGTGAACTACTACCTGATCTCGACCTGGCCGCACGAAGCCAAGGACGATCCGCAGTCGCGCTTCATCAATGAGCGGTCGCACGCCAATATCCAGAAGGACGGCACCTACTCGGTCGTGCCGCGCATGTGGGGCGGCCTGACGACGCCGAACGAACTGCGCGCCATCGCCGATGCCGCTGAAAAGTACAACGTGCCGACCGTGAAAGTCACCGGTGGTCAGCGTATCGACCTGCTCGGCGTCAAGAAGGAAGACCTGCCGGCGATGTGGGCCGACCTCAACGCGGCTGGCATGGTTTCCGGACATGCCTACGGCAAGTCGATCCGCACCGTGAAGACCTGTGTCGGTGCCGAGCACTGCCGTTTCGGCACACAGCTGGCGATGGATATGGGCGTCAAGCTTGAAAAGATGCTGTTCGACATGTACGCCCCGCACAAGGTCAAGCTGGCTGTCTCCGGTTGCCCGCGCAACTGTGCCGAAGCCGGCATCAAGGACGTCGGGATCATCGGTGTCGATTCAGGCTACGAGATCTACATCGCCGGTAACGGCGGCATCAAGACCGAAGTTGCCGAATTCCTCTGCAAGGTTTCGTCGGATGAGGAGGTCATGGAGTATTCCGGTGCCTTCCTGCAACTTTACCGCCTTGAGGGCTGGTACCTGGAGCGCACCTGCCACTACATGGAACGCGTCGGTCTGGACTACATCAAGGGCAAGATTCTTGAGGACGAGGAAGGCCGCAAGGCGCTGTACGCCGGTTTGCTTGATTCACTGAAGGATGCCAAGGATCCGTGGGCCACGTCCCGCGAAGAAGGTCCGGTCAAGCAATTCATCCCGATCATGGTCGAAGCTTGAGAATTCAGAAAACGAGGACATAAAATGAGTAACTGGAAACTGATTTGCCCGCTGGAAGACATCCCGCAACTTGGTTCGCGCATCGTCAAGCCATCGACTGGCGGCGACATCGCCATCTTCCGTACCTCGGATGACCAAGTCTTTGCCATGCACGACAAATGCCCGCACAAGGGCGGCCCGTTGTCGCAGGGCATCGTGCACGGCAAGCGGGTGACCTGCCCGCTGCATGGCTGGAATATCGGTCTTGAAGACGGCCATGCCGTTGCGCCGGATGTTGGCTCATGCACCAAATTCGAGGTCAAGGTCGAGGGCGGACAGGTTTACCTGTCGGTCTGATCCCGTCTCTTTCATAAACAGGCCGGACGATCGTTTGTTGTCCGGCCTAATCCAACGACAAGCGAGTCAAATGTCTTTTTCAGGTCATCGCAAAATCAACCGTTTCCTGGGTGCCGAATTTGGTATCAGCGAACCGGAAGAGGTGCACACCATGCTCATTCCGCATCTCCATCTGTCACACCTCGTGGCGACGGGAGAGTGGGATCACCAGCATGTCGCTTCGGTTGCCGGTGTGTTCAACGTTGCCCTGGCGTTGGCCTACATCAACAAGGATCGTCGCTCGATCAATTTCTATAGCGGCATCCAGGAATTGCTGCTGGCACTGGCCAACGGACAAGCCTTTGGCGATGTTGAAAAGCGGCGTTTGCAGATGGTTTTTTCCGAAGCGGACAAATACATCTGCGGGCAGCGCAAGACAGACATCCTGACCGCAATCCGCATGGTCGAGTACCAAATTGCGAATGCGCCGCCGGAAACGGTGGTTCGACTGGATGGCAAGTAAGCGCGCGATCTCGGGCGCGACGGATAGATCAAAAAACTTCAGGCTGGGATTCATCCAGCAAGATAAAGGAACTCAAAATGGCTTACCTGGTACCTTCTGAATTCGTCACCAAAATGGTGGATGCGGGCGAATCGAAAATCTACATGTCCACCCGCGATTCACTGATCCGCGCTTACATGGCGGGAGCCATCCTCGCGTTGGCGGCCGTATTCGCGGTAACCGCTTCGGTGATGACCGGCCAGCCGCTGGTTGGCGCCATCCTTTTTCCGGTCGGTTTCTGCATGCTCTATTTGCTCGGTTTTGACTTGTTGACCGGGGTATTCGTGCTGACGCCGCTGGCCTGGCTGGACAAGCGTCCGGGCGTCACGATCAAGGCCATCCTGAAAAACTGGGGGGTTGTTTTTACCGGTAATTTCCTCGGTGCATTGACCGTGGCTTTCATGATGTCCTTTGTTTTTACCTATGGTTTCTCGGTGGCCCCGAATGAAATCGGAACGAAGATCGGCCATATCGGTGAAGCCCGGACGATTGGCTACGCCAAGTACGGTTTGATGGGCTGGCTGACCATTTTCATGCGCGGCATGCTGTGTAACTGGATGGTTTCCACCGGCGTGGTTGGTGCGATGATTTCGACCACCGTCAGCGGTAAGGTGATCGCCATGTGGATGCCGATCATGCTGTTCTTCGCGATGACTTTCGAGCATTCCGTGGTCAACATGTTCCTCTTCCCGTCCGGCCTGATGATGGGTGGCAATTTCTCGATCCTCGACTATTTCATCTGGAACGAAATCCCGGTGGTTCTCGGCAATCTGGTCGGCGGCCTGGCTTTCACCGGCCTGACCCTGTACGCAACGCACATCAAGACCGGCCCGAAGCGCACCTTCAACTAATCGGCCGGATCATCCAGAAAGCCTCAGTCCCGTTCAGGGCTGGGGCTTTTCTTGTATAAAAGTGACCATGAAACTCAAAATATCCGCTGGACAGTATTCCGACAAGGGCCGCAAGGAAAGCAACCAGGATTTCCACGGACTTTGCATCCCGAACGAACCGCAACTCAGTTCCAAGGGCATCGCCATTGCGCTGGCCGACGGGATCAGCAGCAGCCAGGTCAGCCAGGTGGCCGCCCAGTCTGCCGTCACGGGCTTTCTGGAGGATTATTACTGTACTTCCGAGGCCTGGTCGGTCAGGACATCCGGCGAGCGGGTGCTGGTCGCGACCAATTCATGGTTGCATTCGCAGACGCAACAAAGCCAGCACCGCTACGACAAGGATCGTGGCTATGTCTGCACGTTCAGCGGCATGGTCATCAAATCGACGACAGCGCATCTTTTTCATGTCGGCGACACGCGGATCTACCAGTTGCGCAACCGCGAACTCAAGCAACTGACCGAGGATCACCGGGTCTGGATTTCCTCGGCCCAGAGCCATCTGGCGCGCGCTTTGGGTATCGACCGCAAGCTGGAGGTCGATTATCAGTCCGTTCAGATCGAGCAAAACGATCTGTTTCTGCTGGCGACGGATGGCGTTTATGAATTCGTCACGGCAGATTTCATCGTTGCCACGCTGGATGCCTGCGCTGCCGATCTGGATGCGGCCGCCAAGTGCATTGTCGAGGAAGCCTATCGGCAGGGCAGTGGCGATAACCTGACTTTGCAGATTGTCAGAATCGAGGCCTTGCCCAGTCCGGAGGCCAACGAAATCTATCGGCAGATTGCCGAGCTCCCTTTCGCGCCGCTGCTTGAGCCGCGTGCGCAATTCGACGGTTACCAGATCATTCGCGAAATCAAGGGCAGCAGCCGGAGCCACATCTATCTTGCGGTCGACGGTGAAAGTGGGCAAAAAGTCGTCATCAAGACACCGTCGATCGATCTGCAGGGTGATCCAGCCTATCTCGAACGCTTCCTGATGGAAGAGTGGATCGCCCGCCGCATCAACAGCGCCCATGTCCTCAAGCCTTGCCAGCAGACGCGCAAGCGCAATTACATCTATGTCGTGACCGAGTTCATCGAGGGACAGACGCTGACTCAATGGATGATCGACAATCCCAAGCCGGATCTGGCCAGTGTGCGCGGGATTCTCGAACAGGCGGCCAAAGGGCTGCAGGCTTTTCATCGTCTGGAAATGGTGCATCAGGACATTCGTCCCGACAACATCATGATCGACAGCACCGGCACGGTGAAAATCATCGATTTCGGCGCGACACGAGTGGCCGGCGTGATGGAGATCGCGACCCCGATCGAGCAGATCAACCTGCTCGGCTCGGCCACCTATGCGGCGCCGGAGTATTTTCTCGGCGAAAACGGGTCATCGCGCTCCGACATTTTCTCGCTCGGTGTGATCGCCTGCCAGATGCTGTCCGGTAAATTGCCCTACGGCATCGAACTTGCCAAGTCGCGGACCAAGGCGGCCCAGCGAAAGCTCGTCTATCAATCGGTGCTTAATGATGAGAAGGAAATCCCGCCCTGGGTCGATGATGCGATCCGCAAGGCTGTCGATCCCGATCCCTTCGAGCGTTACGAAGAGTTATCCGAGTTCATTTACGACCTGCACCACCCGAATCGCGATTTCCTCAACAAGACCCGCCCGCCGCTGATTGAGCGCAACCCGGTGATTTTCTGGAAGAGCGTTTCTTTTGTCCTGATGCTGGCGCTGATCGTCTTGAGTCTGATCCGCTTCAAATAAGGCTGTTTGCCGCGGTCGACCGCGGCAAACAGCGGGAAATCAGCAAAACCGGGTGGCACTGCGCTCCGGTGGCGGCGCTCCGCACCGGTGATTGGCGCAAGGGGTGTCTTTTCCTGGTGCGTCAATGCATCAGACGCCTGCACCGCCATGGTATGCCGTGCATGCTTTTGGTGCGCCGGATGCCTGCGCAATTCTTGATTGTCCATATAAATCAGTGGTTTGTATGGCTGGCACGGCGCTTGCGATATCCAGGTATCACAGCGATTTCCGCCAACGAGGGTGGGCTGGTGGCGACGAAGCCATGCGCTGAAGCAAGCATCCCCTTCAACGACCGTTCCTGCACCCCAAGGATGTTTCCTGCGGGGTACGGTCAACCCGGAAAACAGACCCAAAATGGACAAAAAATCATTCCTGCAAGCCGGCCACACGCCCACGCTTCTGGCGGCATTCCTCTACTTCGACCTGGCTTTCATGGTCTGGGTCATCCTCGGTCCGCTCGGTATCGGGATCGCCAAGGATCTCGGCCTGACGCACGCCCAGAAGGGCCTGATGGTCGCCACGCCGGTGCTGGCCGGCGCCTTGTTGCGTATCGTCATGGGGATTCTGGTTGATCGTCTGTCGCCGAAAAAAGCGGCCATCATCGGTCAGATCGTTGTTATTGCAGCCATGGCTTATGCCTGGTTGATCGGCGTGCATTCCTACAACGAGGTGCTTATCCTCGGCGTCTTCCTCGGCGTTGCCGGCGCCTCGTTTGCAGCTGCTCTGCCGCTGGCGTCGCGCTGGTATCCGGCCGAGCATCAAGGCACGGCGATGGGCATTGCCGGTGCCGGCAACTCCGGGACTGCGCTGGCGGCTTTGTTCGCCCCCGGCCTGGCGGCCGCCTTCGGCTGGACCAATGTGTTCGGGATCGTGCTCATTCCGCTGATCCTGGTGCTGATCGCCTTCTGCTTCATGGCCAAGGATGCGCCCGACGCGCCGCCGCCGAAGACCTTCGCCGAGTACCTGAAAGTGCTCAAGGACAAGGATGCCTGGTGGTTCATGTTCTTCTATTCGGTGACTTTCGGCGGTTTCGTCGGCCTGGCTTCCTCGCTGGTCATCTACTTCAACACCCAGTACGGGCTTGATCCGAAAACAGCTGGGTTCTTTACCGCCGGTTGCGTTTTCGCCGGATCGCTGGTTCGCCCGATCGGCGGCAACCTGGCGGATCGTATCGGCGGCGTCAAATCGCTGACCGTGATGTATATCTTCGCCGCCATTTTTCTGGCCATCGTCAGCCTCGGCCTGCCGGAAGCGTGGATGGCACTGGTCGCCTTCGTCGGTGCCATGCTGGCTCTCGGGACAGGGAACGGTGCGGTATTCCAGTTGGTGCCCCAGCGGTTCCGCAAGGAAATCGGCGTGATGACCGGCCTGGTCGGCATGGCCGGCGGGGTGGGCGGCTTCTACCTGGCATCCAGCCTTGGTTATTCCCGCCAGATCACCGGCAGCTACCAGATGGGTTTCATGATTTTTGCCGCACTGGCCGTGCTTGCTCTGGTTGGCCTGACCGGCGTCAAGACCCGCTGGCGGACCACCTGGGGGGCCAGTTATCTGACGGCCGCCAAGATCTGACGTAAAGTCACCCGGCGGCGCAGTGTTTGCGCCGCTTTTTTCATTCGAGTCGATCATGCCCTTACAACTTGCCATTGGCCAAGCCTCCCTGACCGGACCTCGCGAGCGCAATGAGGATTACGCCGGTTTCGCCACGCCGGAGGGGCTGGAGCTTGAAAACAAGGGCGTCATCGCGGCGGTTGCCGATGGCATTGGCGGCCATCGCGGCGGACGCGAGGCGGCTGAATATACGGTACGCGGGTTGTTGGCCGATTATTTTGCCACGCCCGACACCTGGGGTGTGCCGCGAGCCATCGAAACGGTGACGACCGCCCTCAATCGCTGGGTCATCGCCGAAGCCGGGCGGGATGCCGAGCTGACCGGCATGGCAACGACCTTGTCGGCGCTGGTGGTGCGCGGCCGTCGTTTTTATACGGCGCATATCGGCGACAGCCGCATTTATCGCTTGCAGGGGGGGCGGCTCGATCGCCTGACCGTCGATCACACCTGGGAACATCCGGAACTGAATAATGTGCTGTCCCGTGCCATCGGCCTCGACCCGCGCGTGCTGATGGATTTCGCCGATGGCGATCTTGCGGTCGACGACCGTTTTTTGCTGGTTTCCGATGGTGTCTGGGGCGTTTTGCCGGATGCGCTGATGCGCGAAGTGCTGCTCGATCATCCCGAGCCGCAAGGTGCTGCCGCCGCCCTGACCAGCCTGGCGCTGGCCCAGGGCGGGCATGACAACGCCACTGCCGTCGTGCTGGATATCCTGACCCTGCCGCCGGCCGGTCTGCGCGATAGTCTCGAAAGTGCAGTCAGCCTGCCTTTGCCGCATCGTCTCAAGCCGGGGCATGAGCTGGATGGCTTTTTGATCGAAGAGGTTTTGCACGACGCGCGGGAAACCCTGCTTTATCGCGTCAAAAATCAGCGTAACGGGCAGTTGCTGGTCCTCAAGACCTTGCAGGCCAGCATGGAAGGCGACACTGCTGCCGCCTCCGCCTTGCTGATGGAGGAGTGGCGCGCCCGTCGCGTCGTTTCGCCGTTCTTTCCACAAGTCGTACCGGCCGACCAGCGTAGCTGCCTGTATTACCTGATGACCTGGCATGCCGGCGCTACCTTGCAGGACCGGCTGGATGCCGGACAGCATTTTCCGGTCGGTGAAGTGGTCCGCCTCGGTGTTGCCCTGTTGCGTGCGATTGCCACCTTGCACCGGCTGGATATCGTGCATCGCGACATCAAGACCGACAACATCCATCTCGGACAGGACGGTGTCTTGCGTGTCCTCGATCTGGGCGTTGCCGTCAGCCTCGGCGAGCGCAAGCCGGACGAGCCTGTCGGCCAGGCCGGCACGCCGTCTTACATGGCACCGGAACTGTTTGAAAATGCCGAGCCGGCCGCAGCCAACGACCTCTATGCGGCCGGGGTTGTGCTGTATTACCTGCTGACCCGTAAATATCCGTATGGCGAGATCGAGCCTTTCCAGACGCCGAAATTCGGTGATCCGGCCCGGCCGACGCGCTGGCGTCCGGAAATTCCCGGCTGGCTGGAAAATATCCTGCTCAAAAGTGTTGCCAGGCTGGCCAAGGACCGCTTCGAAACGGCCGAAGAATTTATCCTGGCGCTTGAGCGCGGTGCCAGCCGGCCGATTGCGCCGCCGGGAAGGCAGCCGCTGATCCAGCGCAATCCGCTGGTGTTTTGGAAAGGCGTGGCTGCCTGTTCGCTCGCGGTCAACCTCGTGTTGTGGCTGATTTTGCTGCGCTGAGTATCACTTCCGGTTGGTGGTGACCAGTTCCTTCAATTTGGCATCTTCCAGCTTGATGTGCTTGATCAGCCAGTCGCGCAGGTAAATCAGGACATCGAACTGTGCGGTCAGCGGGTTGTCGTGCAGTTCGCCATAAAACTCGTCGAGCCGCGTTTCAAAATCACGGTGCTGGGCGTGTTGCTTGTCCTGTTCGCCGTAGGCGTGGTGGGCCATCATCCGCTCTTCGGCCCGGAAGTGAACCTGGGCGTACTGGTCCAGCGACTTCAGGATGCGGGCCACGTCGCGGGCGCCGCGTTTTGCCGCAACCACGTCGAACAGGTCATTGGTCAGGTCGAACAGGTAGCGATGATGTTCGTCGATGACATCAATCCCGACACTGAGCGCCTCATCCCAGGCGACCCAGCGATCTTCGCGGTAGGCCACGGGCGGAAGGTCGAGTACCTGGTTCGGATCAATGATGTCGTCCCGGTAGAGTTCGCGGATGCGGATGATCTCGGGCATGGCCCGGTCAAAAGCGGCAACGGCGGAGGGATCGAAATAACGCCCGGCTTCCTGGTGAACGTAAGCGATGGCGTCTTCAAATGACCAGGGGCGCTTGTAGGGGCGTATCGACGTGAGGGCGTCAAAGACATCGGCAATCGCGCAAACGCGCGCCAACACCGGAATTTCCTCGCCGCGCAGGCCGTATGGATAACCGGTGCCGTCCCAACGTTCGTGGTGGTAAGCCGCAATGTCGCGGGCGGCAGAGATCAGGGCGTCGCTGCCTTCGAGCAGACGCTTGCCGATTTCGGTGTGCGTTTTCATCACTTCGAACTCATCGGGCGTCAGGCGGCCCGGCTTGAGCAGAATGGCGTCGGCAATGCCGATCTTGCCGACATCGTGCATCGGGGCGCAAATGGCGAGCAGCTCGCGCAGTTCGAGCGACAAGCCCATCGCCTTGGCGATACTGGTCGCGTAGTGCGTCATGCGCATGATGTGCATGCCGGTTTCGTTGTCGCGGTATTCCGATGCGGTGCCCAGGCGGCGAATGGCATCGGTCCGGGCATCTTCGAGTTCGACTTCGCGGACCCGTAGCGTTTCGTTCACCATGCTGCGCGATACCAGCATTGAGACGGCTTGCGCCAGGTCGCTCATGAATTCCAGTTCAACAGCATCGGGCTGCCAGTCTGCCTCAATGAAAACGAGCAGGTAGCCGATCGATTTTCCGTTGTCGCTGAGCGGGAGGGTCAGGCAGGGCGCCTGGTCCTCGATGCCGACCAGCGACAGGGCCGGCCGGTGCGTGGCCGGCGTGCCGAGACGGGCGTGTGGGTCGAAAGCGCGTGACGGATCAATTTCGTTGCCCTGTTGGCTGGCGCGTCCCCAGGCTGCGGGCAAGCCGAATTGGGCAACCTGGACAAGACGATGTCGCGGATTGAAGAGCAGCAGGGCGCTCTTGGGAATGACGCAAATGCCCGGCAGTGCGTGCAGCAGATCGAACAGGCGTGCCTGCAGACGGTCGAGGTCGGCATCGACACTGCCGATCTTGGTTAACTCGAAAACCAGTCGGCTGACGGCCAGAATTTCCTGATCCTTGTTCATGATTTCAGTTTTTTGCCATGACTAGAACATTGATGAGCAAAATCTCGTCGCTTGGGATTTGCAAAAAAAGACAATTTTGGTCCTTAATTGCCTGAATTGCCCGATCAGTGAAAAGTGTGAAAAACAACGCCGTGCAGCTTAGTGGGATATTGATCTACGTCGTCTGACTTAGGTCAAAAGGATTTAATTTGCCTTGGCCTGATGAATAAGGTGCCGCGTGGAGCAGGTAAGCTCGTTGGACACAAAACGGTCTGGCCTAATCAGGCGGTGGGCGGGATAATCCACCCAACTTTCTGGAGAGATAAACCATGACCACAGCCCTGATTCTTTTTGCCCACGGTGCCCGCGATCCGGAATGGGCCAATCCGATGCGGCGGGTTCAGGCAGCAATGCGTTTGCGCGTGACGGATGCCCCCGTTGAACTGGCTTTTCTCGAATTCATGACGCCAACCCTGCCGGAATGTGCCAGCCAACTGATCGCACAGGGGGCGAAAAAGATCGTTGTGATTCCGATGTTCATCGCCCGTGGCGGCCATCTGAAGAAGGAAACACCGGAAATCCTGGCGTCGCTGCGGTCGACCTATCCGGACGTCGATTTTTCACTGAGCGGGGTGATCGGCGAAAACGAGATCGTGGTTCAAGCCATGGCTGAAGCCGCACTTGGGGCAGCTGGTTCGGAGTTTGCTTAGAGTCTGGCATGCTTACTGTCCTAGTTATTGATGAATCCCGTTCGCGGGCCGGAGAAATCTGTGCCGGGCTGGCGCTTGCCGGCTATCAGGTTGCAGCCATCCTGGCCGGCGCCGACAATCTGACGGCTGAAGTCGAGAGACTGCAGCCGGATGTGATCCTGATCGACACGGAAAGCCCGAGTCGCGACACCCTTGAAAATCTGGCAACGATGAACAAGGATATGCCGCGTCCAGTCGTCATCTTTACTCAGGAAGATGGCCAGGAAACCATCCGTGATGCCGTCAAGGCCGGCGTTTCGGCGTATATCGTCGATGGCCTCGATCCGAAACGGATCAAGCCGATTGTCGAGGTTGCCCGGGCGCGTTTCGAAGATACCCAGGCGCTGCGCCGCGAGCTTGATGAAATATCCAAGAAGCTGACCGACCGTAAGTTGGTCGACAAGGCCAAGGGCGTCTTGATGAAGGCGCGCGGCCTCGACGAGGACGCGGCTTACCATGCGATGCGCAAGCTGGCCATGGAGCGCGGCCAGAGCATGGCCAAAGTGGCGCGTGACGTGATCGATATGGCGCGCGTGCTGCTCTAAAGCTGTGCGGTTGAGTCGCCTTGTTGCACCGCAACAGTGCATTTTTTCGGCGAGTTTTCTGACCGTCTATTCGACAAAAATCCATTTAAAACCATATAGTTACATTTATATAGTTCCTTTTAACTAATCCTGGCACGGCCATTGCAATAGTCCTTTTAAACGCACGGTCAATGGCGACCGGGCAAGCGTTGGGCAAAAGCCAGCGCACAGGACAAGGGCGTCCATCTGTACTGCCAAAGCGCAGCACAGATGCGACGCCCATTTGTTTTTGGATTTTCGTTATCAAGGAGCAAGCAATGGAAGACAAGAAACTGGTTGTCGAAGGTGCCGTCGAAAAGTCATCCTCTTTTTCGCGCCGTGATTTTGTATCAGCTGCATTGGGAGCATCGCTCATGTCCATGGTTCCTCCTGGTGTACGCAGCGCGGCCTGGGCTGCCGGTTCGGATGCCCCCGAGAAGAAGGAAGTCCGTATCGGCTTCATCCCGCTGACTGACTGTGCTTCCGTCGTCATGGCGGCGGTGAACAAGTTCGACGAGAAGTACGGCATCAAGATCATCCCGACCAAGGAAGCTTCCTGGGCCTCGGTGCGCGACAAGCTGGTCAATGGTGAGCTCGACTGCGCCCATGTGCTGTACGGCCTGGTCTATGGCGTGCAGATGGGGATTGGCGGGCCGAAGAAGGACATGGCCAATCTGATGACCTTGAATACCAACGGTCAGGCGATCACGATGTCTAACCAGATGAAGGACAAGGGTGCGGTCGACGGCCCCAGTCTGGCCAAATTGCTTGCCAAGAAAGAACGGGAGTACACCTTCGCCCAGACCTTCCCGACCGGCACGCACGCCATGTGGCTGTACTACTGGCTGGCGGCGAATGGCATCAACCCGCTCAAGGACGTCAAGACGATCACCGTGCCACCGCCGCAGATGGTTGCCAACATGCGCGTCGGCAACATGGATGGCTATTGCGTCGGCGAGCCGTGGAACAACCGCGCGATCATGGACAACATCGGCTTCACGGCCACGACAACGCAGGATATCTGGACCGATCACCCGGAAAAGATTCTCGGGACGACGGCCGAGTGGGTCCAGAAAAATCCGAATACGGCGCGTGCCGTGGTCGCCGCCATTCTTGATGCCAGCAAGTGGATCGATGCCTCGCTGCCGAACAAGCAGAAGACGGCCGAAACGATCGCCCAGAAGTCCTACGTCAATACCGATACCGAGGTCATCGTCGCCCGCATGCTCGGTCGCTACCAGAACGGTCTGGGCAAGAGCTGGGACGACAAGAACCACATGAAGTTCTTCAATGACGGTGCGGTGAATTTCCCTTACCTGTCGGACGGCATGTGGTTCATGACCCAGCACAAGCGCTGGGGCTTGCTCAAGAGTCATCCGGATTACCTGGCTGTCGCCAAGCAGGTCAATCGTATCGACATCTACAAGCAGGGTGCAGCGGCGGCCGGTGTCGCCCTGCCGAAGAGCGACATGCGCAGCAGCAAGCTGGTCGACGGCGTGGTCTGGGATGGCAAGGACCCGGCCAAGTACGCCGATGCTTTCAAGGTCAAGGCTTAACGCGGCTTAAAACCGGCCATGCCTGCTTGATTCAGGCATGGCCGGCAACCAGGAGAGAACCATGAGTGCCACGACGATGAACGGTGATTTCGGCCTTGAAACAGCGGTCGACCGCAACCCGCAGGCAAGTCTCCCGGCAGGGGAAACCGGCAGCCACTCGGGTGCCCAGCTTGCTGCAGTGCCAGCCAAGGAAAAAACAATGGAACAAACAAAAACGATGCCGAGTGGTGTGCCTTTCGGTGAAAAAATCAATCATCTGTTGCGGGAGATCTTGCCGCCCAGCCTCGGCATGCTGATCCTGCTCGGCATCTGGTATGTCGCTACCCACAAGGGCGGCAGCATTCCTGGCCCGGTGCAAACCTGGGATGCGGCAGTCGCGTTGTTTGCCGACCCGTTCTACCGCAACGGACCGAACGACCAGGGCATCGGCTGGAATATTCTGTCTTCGCTGCAGCGCGTCGGTATCGGCTTCGGATTTGCTGCGCTGGTCGGCATTCCGCTCGGCTTCATCCTCGGTCGCTCGGCCTTCCTGTCGGCGATGATCAACCCGATCATCAGCCTGCTGCGCCCGGTGTCGCCGCTGGCCTGGCTGCCGATCGGCCTGCTGGTCTTCAAGAAGGCTGATCCGGCAGCGACCTACACCATCTTCATCTGCTCGATCTGGCCGATGATCATGAACACGGCACAAGGCGTGCAGCGTGTGCCGCAGGATTACCTCAACGTTGCCCGCGTGCTGGCGTTGTCGGAGTGGAAGGTCGTCACCAAGATCCTCTTCCCGGCTGTGCTGCCTTACATGCTGACCGGTATCCGCCTGTCGATCGGCACCGCCTGGCTGGTCATCGTGGCGGCTGAAATGCTCACCGGCGGCGTCGGTATCGGCTTCTGGGTGTGGGACGAGTGGAACAACCTCAAGGTCGAGCACATCATCATCGCCATCTTCGTCATTGGTATCGTCGGCCTGATTCTCGAGCAAAGCCTGATCATGCTCGCCAAGAAGCTGACCAAAGAATCCGCCTGATCCGGGAGAGCATCATGGAAAAATTCGTACAAGTTCAACGTGTTGGCCAGACTTTCGACACCAAGAAGGGCAAGTTCGTCGCCCTGCGCGATATTGACCTGACCATCAAGCAAGGCGAGTTCATCGCCCTGATCGGCCACTCCGGCTGCGGCAAATCGACGCTGCTCAACCTGATTGCCGGGCTGACCAAGCCGAGTACTGGCGTGTTGTTGCTGGAAGACCGTGAAATCGCCGGCCCCGGCCCGGAGCGCGCCGTGGTTTTCCAGAACCACAGCCTGCTGCCCTGGCTGACCTGTTTTGAAAACGTCTATCTGGCCGTCGAGCGGGTGTTTGGTGAAAAGGAAGGCAAGGCCAAGCTCAAGGAACGCACGGCCGCCGCCATCCATCTGGTCGGCCTCGACCACGCCAGCGCCAAGTATCCGAACGAAATTTCCGGCGGCATGAAGCAGCGCGTCGGCATCGCCCGCGCCTTGTCGATGCAGCCCAAGGTGCTGCTGATGGACGAGCCTTTCGGCGCGCTGGATGCGCTGACCCGCGCCAAGCTGCAGGACGAGCTGATGAAGATCTGCGAGGCGACCAAGGCAACGACGGTCATGGTTACCCACGATGTCGACGAGGCGGTGCTGCTCTCGGACCGCATCGTGATGATGACCAACGGCCCGGCGGCGACGATCGGCGAGATTCTTGCGGTCGACCTGCCCAGACCGAGAAATCGCCTGACGCTGGCGCATGATCCGGATTACATCCGATATCGTGCTGCGGTTCTTGAGTTTCTCTACAAAAAACAGGCGCACGTCGAAAAACTGGTCGCCTGAGTCGTTGGTGCGGCGCCTTCTGCGCCAGGAGCGTACTTGCCCGCCGGATCAAACCGGCGGGTTTTTCATGCCGTATGCGCCGCTGCCGTACAGACCAGGTTGCGTCCGCTTTGCTTGGCGGAGTAGAGCGCTGCATCGGCCCGATCTATGGTCTGATCAAGCGATTCCGCTCCGTCGAACTGGCTGACGCCAATGCTGACGGTAATCCGGATGTCGGGGTCGGTTGGATCGGGAATGCATTCGGCCACCGAAACCCTCAATTTCTCGGCCAAATGTTCGGCTTCGGTCTGGTCGCAGGCTTGAAGAATGATCAGGAACTCTTCGCCACCCCAGCGCACCGCCACATCGGACTCGCGGATGCTCCGCTGGATTTGCCGGGCGATGCCGTTTAACACTTGATCGCCAACCCGATGGCCATGGCGATCGTTGATGTCCTTGAAGTGATCGACGTCGGCCAGCAAGATGCTGATCGGTTTCGGGGTGCGGCGGTAGGCGGCGAGCAGGCGGTCAAGAATGATCGAGCAGGCATGGCGGTTGAGCAGCCCGGTCAACTTGTCTTTCGAGGCCATTTCCTCGATTCTGAACTGGTAGCGGCCGAGTGCGATGTGGGTCAGAAAAATGACCAGCAAGGTCACCACCAGACTGATTGCCAGATTGGCGTAGAGCGTCTGGCGAATGCCGGCGAGGGCGGCATCTTCATTTTGCTCGACGAAAAGATACCAGTTCAGTTCGCTCAGGTAATTGACGTTGAGTACATGATTGTCACCGTTGGCGACAAACTGGTACGAGCCGGCCTTTTCGCGCAGGATGGTGTCGAGTTGAGCACCGATCCCCTGGGCTTTATGCAAGTCAGCTTCCCGGCCCGGCTGATTGCCGAAGAGGACGATGTGGCCGCTTGCATCGACAAAGTAGATTGTCCGGTTGAAGCGCTGCTGGTAACTGGCAATCAGGTGGCGGACGGCATCGACTGTCAGGCCGATGCCGGTGGCACCGATATAATTCCCGTCAAAATCGAATACCCGGTAATTGATGAAAATGGTCAGCGCATCCTTGTTCGCCAGATCGGGATCGACATTGATTTCATAATCCTGTTTCATGTCGCGGACGCGGTGATACCAGGCATCGCGCGGTTCGCTGGCTGACACGTGTTTGAGAATGCCTTCGCCGGTATAGTAGTGGCCGGTTTTGTCCGAAACGAAGAAGCTGCTGAATGCAGCGTGACGTTTTTTGACCTCGCCGAGATACTGGGCCATCGCACTGACGTCCCGCTCTCCCTTGAGCACCCAGTCGCGCAGGAAAGTATCATGCGCCATGGTGGACGAGATCAATACCGGGCGGACGAGGTCTTTCTGGATTTCGGAATAGATATTGCTCGACGTAAGTGGCAGGTCCTGTCCGATGATGGCTGAGCGGATCGCATCCTTGGATACGAAATAGCCGAACAATGTGGTGGCAAAGAAACCTGCACTGAGCAGCAGGCTCAGTAGTAGAAGCAATCTGCGGTGATTGAATATTCTGGTCGTCATCTTCATTTTGCTGATTATGTGGCAAAGCCGGGCGAGAATCCATGACAGTCCGTCGTGCGTATTTTGATATGCGTCCTTGTAGGATTGATGAAAGTGACGCTAATGTTTGAACCTCTTGTACAGGGAACGTATTGATGTTCGCCAATCCCGGCAAACTGTCGAAAAAAATTGTCGGAATGCTGATTGCCTTTTTCATGGTGGCAATGACGGCAATCGGTCTGACTTTACTGATTTCCTGGCAGCTCGAAGGTGTCGCTGCCGCGATCAATGACGCCGGCAGCCTGCGCATGCGGACTTATCGCATTGGCCATCTGATGGCGCGCGGGGTCGAGCAAAAAATGACGACCCAGGACCTGTCGACCATTCTGAGCGGGGAACTCGATCAATTCGACAAGGTGCTGCGCGATCTGCAACTGGGCGACCCTGTCCGTCCCCTTTCTCCGCCGCGCAACGCACAGGTCCAGGATCAGGTGAGCATCGTCTCCCAGGCCTGGGGGGCAAAAGTCCGCCCCTTGGTATTGAATTATTTGTCAGCCGATCTCAAACAGCGCGATGCCGCCCTCGATCGCTTTGACGATGAAATTGAAGACTTTGTCAGCAGCATCAACGAGTTGGTGCTGTCGATGGAGTGGAGTTATGCCCACGATACCAATCTCCTGCGGACGGTTCAGGCGGCACTGGTTTTCCTGGCGATTATCGGTACAGGCATCCTGATCCGCTTTTTCATCCGTCTGGTCATTACGCCGATTGGCATTTTGTTGGTGGGCATGCGGCGGATGACGAGCAATGACCTTTCCGTACGTTTGCCGGGCAACTCGAATGATGAGTTGGGGCGTTTGGCACAAGGCTTCAATCAAATGGCGGAGCATCTACAAAATGCTTATGGCACGCTGGAGGAGCGAGTCGAGGCAGAAACGCGAAGCCTGGCCCAGCGTAATCGCGAATTGAGGATTCTTTATGAGGAAACTGCCTTCCTGACCCAGCCAGCCAACCTGGAAAATATTTGCCAGGGATTCCTAGATCGGATCAAGACGGCTCTGGGGGCCGATGGCGGTGCTGTCCGGCTCTATGAGGCGGATAGAGAAACCCTTCACCTGATGGCACATGAGGGCTTGTCAGACCAGTTCGTAGCCATTGAGGCTGAGCTGAATTGTGGTGAATGTCTTTGTGGCGAGGTCATTCAGACCGGGATTACAGCGACTTTCCAGACGGCAAATCCGCCACCGGGAATGAAGCTGCGGAGTTGCATTCGTGAAGGTTTTGCAACGGCAACTGCATTCACCATCCTCTACAACAAGCAGCGCCTGGGGGTGTATAACCTGTATTTCCGCCGTCCCCAGGCTCTTTCCGAGCGCGATATCTATTTGCTGGAAACCCTGGGGCAACATCTCGGGGTTGCGATCGAAAACCAGCGCCTGATGTCCCGCGAGCGGGAACTGGCTGTCTCCGAGGAACGTAATCTTCTGGCCCAGGAGTTGCACGACTCGATTGCCCAGGGCCTGGCATTCCTCAATATCCAGGTTCAATTGCTCCAGGACTCCCTGCGCAAGGGGCGACTGGATGAGGCGATGCAAACAGCCGGGCAACTCCGCGAGGGGGTGCAGGAAAGCTACGACGATGTGCGCGAGTTGCTGGTCCACTTCCGGACACGTGTGCACCAGTCGGACCTCGATTCTGCGATTCAGGCGGCGCTGGAAAAATTTGAAGGACAAACCGGTATCAATACAGCCTTCGAGCGTATTGGCAGCGGCTCGCCGTTTGGCTCGACAGATGAAGTCCAGATCATGCACATTGTTCAGGAATCACTTTCGAATATCCGCAAGCATGCCCGTGCGTCAAATGTTAATGTCATGCTTCATCGAGACCAGGGGCGCCTGACAGTCGAGGTCAAGGATGATGGTGTTGGATTTGATACGGTCAACGAGCCGAATGTGCTGTCTGATCGTCATGTCGGTTTGAAAATCATGCGCGAACGCGCTCACCGGGTTGGCGGCGAGTGTCGCGTCGACTCCGAAATCGGGAGAGGCACCCGTGTTACGCTGAACTTGCCTCGGGAAACTATGGGAGCGACCTGAAAATGAACGAAAAAATACATGTACTACTGGTCGACGACCACACGCTGTTTCGCAGTGGCATCAAGTCCCTGCTGCAACGCAATGAGGATTTTGTTGTTGTCGATGAAGCCGGGGACGGCCTCGAAGGCATCAAGCGGGCTCGTTCGCTGAAGCCGGATGTGGTCCTGCTCGATTTGCACATGCCAGGGGTTTCCGGACTCGAAGCCGTCAAGGTGATTACCGAGGAAAATCCCGAAGTCAGGGTGCTCATGCTGACGGTGTCGGAAGATGCGCAAGACCTGATGGAGGCCTTGCGCGCCGGCGCGAGCGGCTACCTGCTGAAAAACATCGAAACCGATACGCTGGTCGATGCCATTCGCCGGGCGGCGCAGGGGGATTCGATCGTTTCGCCACAAATGACCGCGAAGCTGATTCAGGGCGTACGCAACCAGCCGAAACAGGCACCGGCCTTGCCCGAGCGGGACAAGTTTTCACCGCGTGAGCGCGATATCCTGATTTGTCTGGCGCAAGGGGATAGCAACAAGGAAATTGCCCGCACGCTCGATCTGGCTGAGAGCACGGTCAAGATTCACGTACAGAATATTTTCAAGAAGCTGAACATGACCAGCCGCGTTCAGGTTGCGCTGTATGCGGTCGAACACGGTTACGGACAAAATCGCAATTCTTGACGCAACGTGATGTGCTGGCTGGTCACCCCGGCCGCACTTCCCTGACCGGTAAAGAAGCAAGCGTCGATGGCAATGCAATGTTGCGGTCGACGCTTGTTTTTGTTTGATTTTGCAGATTTCAGTGCAGGGGAATGGGGTGCGTCCGCTGCAAGTGCTGGTAGGTCTGGGCCAGATCCTTGACGTGCTCGAAATGTCCCTCCTGAAGCGCGTGCTGCATGTTTTCGATGATCATCGCATGCAGTTGATAGACGCCCTCCGGTGAGCACAGCAGAAGCTCTCCCATCTCTGCAGCGATCGTCATCGGGATGTGCTGGTGTTCGGCAATGGCTTCGATTTCGCCGCGATCAAGGTCGCAATAATCAAGAACATCTTGCATGGAAAGCATGGTCTCCTCCTGTGTTCAAACAAGAAATCCAGATTGATAGACTGCTGCTTCATCAGTTTTGTTCTGTCCGCCCCGATGTTTTTTTCAAGGCAGGGGATGCTTTATTTATAGCCTGATTTGCAGCTTAATCAAGCGACGGTCGACGACCTAGATCTGCAGTTTTCCTTCAGGGAAAGCATTGCTCAACTGCAAACGGGTAATCGTCGGCAGCAAATCCAGTTTCAGATCCTTCTTGAACTGCGTTGCCCGTGCCCGCATGTCGTCCAGCGAGACCTCGACGTGCTTGCCCGACGTGGCAAAAGCAATGGTGTTGCCGCTGTCGCAGGAGGGGAAAATCACGGTGCGGCCATCGAATGCCTGGCGGATTCGTGCCACGCTGGCTTCAAAACCTTTGTTTCGACCGAGCAGATTGACGCACAGCAATCCATCGTCGCTCAATCGGCTGCGACATGCCTGGTAGAACGGTTCGGTGTCGAGGACGCCGGCGCGTGCGTCGGGGTCGAAACCGTCGACCAGGATGTAATCGAACTGACGGTTGCCGCTCAACATGTAGTCGGCGCCGCAGCCGATCACCACTTCAAGACGCAGCGGATCGTCCGGCAGCTTGAAATAATGGCTGGCGATCATCTCGACCTGCGGATTGATCTCGACGGCGGTGATACGACAATCGGGCAGGTGGCGATAAATGAACTTGGCCAACGAGCCGGCCCCCAGGCCGATCAGCAAGGCGCTGCGCGGCCACTGACCGTTCGGACGGAGTAGCAGACCTGCCATCATCTCCCGTGTGTAAGCCAATTCGAGCGACCATGGCCGGGCGACGCGCATTGCCCCTTGCACCCATTCCGAGCCGAAGTGCAAATAGCGAACGCCGGATTCTTCGCTGATATCGACCGAGTGAGCCGGTGCCGAACTACGTTTTTTCATCGAGATGACCTGATTGTGCGAGTTTGCGATTTCAAGCGCCGGATTTTAGCGTGAGCGGCGATCGATCGACCCGGAAAACACCGGATGCGTCAGATTGCCTTTTACTGTAGGTGCTCCGCACGCTGAAGCGCGGCAGCCACACCGTGGCTGAGAGCCCTACTCAGTGCTCTCCGAAGGTGAGCGGTAGCCAGATGCGGAAACAACTGCCTTTGCCGGGTTCGCTGCGCACATCCATGCGTCCCCCGTGTTTTTTGACAATGATGTCATACGAAATGGACAGGCCGAGCCCGGTGCCTTTGCCGACGGGTTTGGTGGTGAAAAACGGCTCGAAAATACGACGCCGGATTTCTTCGCTCATGCCGATGCCGTTGTCTTCGATTTCAAACCAGACGTGGCTGTTCTCACTGCCGGATCGAACGTGAATCTGCCCACGTTCGGGAATCGATTGCGCTGCATTGACCAGCAGGTTCATGAACACCTGGTTTATTTGGGCTGGAACGCAGTCGACCGCAGGAATCGCACCCAATTCGCGAATCACATCAGCCTTGTACTTCAATTCGTTCCAGACCACATTCAGCGTGCTTTCCAGGGCGGCATTCAGGTCGGCTTGCTGGTGTTCGGCTTGGTCAATCCGGGAGAAGTCCTTGAGGTTCTGAACAATCTTGGTGACGCGAACCAGCCCTTCCTGCGACTCGGCGAGAAGCGATGGCAGATCATCCTTGAGAAAATCGAGGTCGGCTTGCTGGCGGGCCAGCTCGATTTTGGCCGGATCGCCTGCCTCGTAGGACTCAATGACTGAAAACAGGCTGGTGCTGTAGTTCTTGAGTGTGCACAGGTTGGAATTGACGAAGCCGACCGGATTGTTGATTTCGTGCGCAACGCCGGCTGCCAGTTGGCCGATGGCCGCCATTTTTTCCGATTGCAGCAATTGTTGCTGGGCTTCTTCGACCTTGGCGAGTAATTGTTCCAGCTCGCGTCTGTCGTTTTCCAGCGCCGTATTGGCGCTGGCGAGCTCTCGCGTGCGCGTCGCCACCAGTTCTTCCAGATGATTCTGATATTCCCGGAGATCATCTTCGGCCCGGCGTCGGTCGGTGACATCCTGCAGCGTTTCAATGGCCCCAACCAGCTTGCCGTTGGCGTCGCGCAGCGGGGCGGCGGTAAAGAACAGCCAGCGTCCACCGTGTTTCAGGTCGGGGAAGTACGCCTCGCCTTCGAAGGCGCCGTCGATCGTCCTCGAGCGTTTGTATTTGTCGTGGTAATAGGTTTCGAACTGGTCGTTGATGCTGCCGTCGACGATCAGGTCGGCCATCACCGGCCGGGCGCTTGGATAGAACGCACACCATTGCTGGTTGCTGCCGATCATTTCAGTGGCCGTCATGCCGCTGATTGCGGCGCATGCCCGGTTCCAGTGCGTGATTTTGTGGCTGGCATCGATGACGAATGTCGGAACCGGGTCGCCATCGATAATCTGGCTTAGAAACAGCTCCATGTGCCGGGCCGCCGCTTCGCTGCGCTTGTGCTCCGATTCGAGCAGTTTTTGCTGGGTGGTCTTGACGGTCTGGATGGCGACTTTCAGCGATTGCTGCTCTTCCAGCAAGGCGGCATTGGTTTTCGACAAATCCTGGGTTCGTGCTGCCACCTGCTGTTCAAGGCTCTGGTTGAGTGTCAGCAGGCTGTCGTTGCGCGCGGCGATCAGGCGGTACAGCGAGTTCATCGCATCAAGCAGGCTGGATGTGGTCGGGTCAGCTGCACGTTTTTGTTCCTCAAGATAAACTGTCTCGGCCGAGCCCCCCGACCGGATGCTCTGGACCTGCCGGGCCATCGATTGGTCGATGCCCAGGATGTGGTGTGCCAGCCAACTGGTCAGAAAACGCAGCAAATCCTCGGTGTCGGTGCCGGGAATTTCCCGCATCTTGGTGACTTGACGGGCAAACTCGATATGAATCTGGGTGTGTTCGGCGATGAAGCGCGGGTCACAACCGACCTCCATCATCAGTTCTTCTTCGTGACGGAAGTGCACAACTGCGTATTTGACGAGTTGGGACAGGATGCTTTCAATTTCCGTGGCCGGCGTTGCGCGCGATACTTTTTCGACCACCAGATTGATGATGCGGACCAGTTCCTGATGCTCGGTATCAACAATCGACTCACCGGTCATGTAACGCTGATCCCAGATGAACGCATCCATGGTCACACCTCGCTCTGATTTTCCGGGAAGTCGGTATCTAGCAGGATGGAGCCGTCCGGGCCCCAATTCACCTCGGTAATGCCAGGTTCGATGCGCTCCAGTCGTTCGGCTTCAAGTTGCTCAGGCGTGAGATCGCCCATTTCCAGGCGAACCAGATTCGCTAGTTCCCTGTTTTCCAGCTGCAATTCACGATGTGCCAGAATCTGGGCAATGGCCGAGAGCAGTTCGTATTCGTTCCACGGCTTGCCGATGAAACGTTCGATCCCGACCTCGTTGACCGCACGAAGCAGGGCGTTGAGGTCGGCGTATCCGGACAGGATCAGGCGCGCGGCATCGGGCTGGATAGCCTTGGCTGCCTTGAGAAACTCGATGCCATCCATGAACGGCATGCGGTAATCGCTGATGAAGAGATCGAATTCTTCGGTGCGGGCGGCTTCAAGCGCGAGCAGCGGCGAGTTGAAGGTGCGGACGTCGAGGTGAAATGTTTTGGCGCCGAATGAGCAGGGAGCAACGCGTAACAGTCGTTGCAAGGATTTGAGGATGGATTCCTCATCATCGACAATCAGGATACGGCTCATTTGTCCTCCTGGCGGATGTAGAGAGTCAGCGTGTGCTGCTCGGCCTGTTCCATCTTGATCAGTTGCCCGATAATTTCGCTGTTCAGCGAGCTGCCTTTGGCCAACAGCATGTAGCCGTCGCGGTGTACCAGGTCGCGGCTGAGTTGCATGCCCGGCTTGAGGTGCATCGTACGCAAGGGGCTTTCCCTGACATCCGGTTTGTGTGTTTCGGAAATATAGGTGGCGAACGCGTCGACCGCGGCAGGGTCGTAGCGCTTGCCCCGGTTCTCGATCAGAAAGCTCATGGCCTCGCCCGGCTTGAGTGGGCGCTGGACCAGTGTGCCAATTTGCAGCGCATCGTAATCGTTGACCACGCTGAGAATCCGGCTGCCTTGCGGAATGGCGATGCCGGACAGCCGGTCGGGATAGCCGCTGCCGTCGTAGCACTCATGGTGATGGCGGACGAGCAGGGCGGCGTCCTTGAACTTGTCGATGCCGAGCAGGATGTTCTGGCCGATGACCGGGTGCTTCATGACCTGGGCGCGCTGTTCGCCGCCGAGCGTGTTGTAAGGCTTGGTCAGCAGGTCATCGGGCAAGCCGAGTTTGCCGATATCGTGCAGCAGGCCGGCCAGCATCACATTCTGGACTTCGCTGTCGGCCAGGCTCATGCGCAGCGCAACCTGGCGGGCCGCCTCGGCCACCCGCCTGCCATGTCCGGTCATCTGGCTGCCGGCCGGGCCGCTGCGCAGTTCGATCAGTCCGGCAAAGACCTGAACGCTGGTCAGAAAGGATTTCTTCAGTTCGCCGTGCGCCTGTTCGACAAAGCTGAGTGCTTGACGCAACTCGGCCGTACGCTCGGCCACTTTCTGCTCCAGGCTGGCGTTGAGGGCTTTCAGCTCGTCGTTCTGGGCCTGGGTCAGGGCCGTCAGACGCAGGTTCTCAGCTTCGAGCCGCTGGCGCTCCAGTGCTTCGCGGACGACGGTGATGATTTCGCTGTCATCCCAGGGCTTGGCGATGTAACGATAAATCTCGCCCTGGTTGATGGCGGCGACGGTCGATGTGATATCCGCATAGCCGGTCAGCAGCAGCCGCATGGTTTGCGGCCAGCGCCCTTTGGCGTGCTTGAGAAAGGTGGCGCCATCCATTTCCGGCATGCGCATGTCGGAAATGATCAGATCGACGTGTTCTCGTTCAAGTATTTCCAGTCCTTCGGCGCCGCTTTCCGCCGTAAAAATACGGTAGCCCTGCGGCCGGAAAAGACGTCGCAAGGATGACAGGATGCTGGGCTCATCATCAACGAGCAGCAGGGTGGAGGCAGTGCTGGCCTCGGTCATGGAAAGGTCTCCGGTGTTTTGGCTTGGGTTTCAGGGCTTGGATGAATCGGCAGCAATATCCGAAATGTACTGCCGTGTCCTGGCTGACTGTCGACTTCAATGCGGCCAGAATGGCGTTTGACGATGCTGTAGGACAGGGAAAGTCCCAGCCCCGTGCCTTTGCCGACCGGTTTGGTGGTGAAGAAGGGTTCAAAGATCCGGTTGATATGCTCGGGCGAGATGCCCTTGCCGGTATCACTGATTTCGATGCTGACCATATCGGTGCCGCTGCGCTGTGTCCGGATGGTGATGGTGCCTTGCGTTTCAATGGCATGCCCGGCGTTGACCAGCAGATTCATGAACACCTGGTTGAGCTGCGAGATCAGGCAGTAAATGTGCGGTAGGTCACCATATTCCTTGACCACCTTGCATTTGTATTTGAGCTCGTTCCAGACAATGTTCAGGGTCGAATCAATCCCTTGGTGGAGGTCGGCCTCCTGCCATTCCTGCTCGCCAACATGCGAGAAGCTCTTCAAATCCTGAACGATCTTGCGGACACGACTCAAGCCATCCTTGGATTCGCCCAGCAGGCTGAAAATGTCTTTTTCGAGAAATTCGAAATCGTATTCGGTTTTCAGGCGCCGGATGATCTCTGCATGCGCTGCATCGGCCGGTGCACCGAGTTGCTCTTCGTAAGCGCTGATGATGCTCATCAAATCGTGAACGTAGCCGTCGAGCGTGCCGAGATTGGAGTGTACAAAGCCAATCGGATTATTCAGTTCATGTGCAATGCCGGCTGCGAGCTGGCCGATTGAGGCCATTTTTTCGGATTGCAGCAACTGGTTGTTGGCTTCTTCAAGACGCTTGTTGAGTTGTTGCTGGTGATCCAGATTCTCTGCCAGCATCAGTTGCTGTCGTTTGCGCTCGGTAATATCGGTCAAAACACCATCGTAGAAAATGATGTCGCCAGCCTCGTTACGCAGGACAATCGTACGGTCGACGACCCAAATGACCTTGTTTTCGGCTGTAAGCAGGCGATATTCCTGTTCATAGCCAGGCAGCCCGGCGGCCGATTTCTGGCTGACTTCTTCGCTGACACGGCGCAGGTCATCCGGGTGAATCAGGCTGCTGAACGAAGGTGTGCCGGCGATGAGTTGGGCCGACGTGTAACCCCATTGCTTGACGTTGTCTGAAACAAAAACGACCGGCCAGCCTTCGCTGGCCGACCAGCGGAAGCAGACGACCGGGCTGGCATTGACGACCTGCATGGCGAGTCGCAGCGCGCTTTCAGTGCGTTGCCGGCGAACGATACGCCAGATTTCATTGCTGATCAGCTGGACGGTTTCAACATCGAGATCCGTGTAATCACATGGCTTGTTGCCCAGGCTGGTGAGCATGCGGACTTTTCCGGCATTGAGGACCGGGACGCTGAGCAGGCGCTTGAGGCCGGTATATTCCTCGGGCAGGCCGGGTTTGCATGGCATCGCCGCGTAGTCGTTGATGACGGCGGGTTGCATCTGGCGCAGCGAATCGGCCCAGAGGCCTGCCTCGCTGAGCGGGTACTGGCTGGCGGAGGCCGCCGTGCACTCTCTGTCTTCGGTACAGTTTGACCATGCCACCAGTTCGAGTTGCTGGCCATCGTCGTTGATAAAATGAATCGAACCGATCCGGCTTTGCGTCAGTTCTTCGGCTTGTTCCAGTGCGTATTGCATGAACTCGCACTCTGGCAGAGCCTCCGCTTTGGCTGGCAACTCAAGCAGGACGCTTGAACGTCGTGCCTGGTGTGCCAGCTGGAGTTCGGCTTTACGCCGCGCGGTAATGTCGATCGTGATGCCGCCCAGATCGGCCGGGCCATCGTCCCTGGGGATGACGAATTTGGTGGATTCGTAATGGCGTCCGTCGAATGAGTCGTCAATGACTTCTGTCTTGCCGCTGGCGAGAATTCTGGCGTCATCGATGGCGATTTTTTGGCCAATCGATGCCGGGAAAAACTCTTCCGAGGTATGCCCGATCATTTGTCGCGGATCAACGCCCAGCAGATTGGTGAACCCTTTGCCGGCCACCAGGATTCGTCGGTCAGCATCCTTGATGTAGGCTGTTCCCGGCATGTGATCGACAAAGCGTTGCAGGGTTTTGGCCGAGCGTTCCCATTCCTTCTCGGCCAGAATCCAGTTCGATAGATCCTCGACAACGATTGCCAGGCAGTCGAGCTGCCCGTTCGGCTTGCGTATGGCGTAGGTCGACATGAAGGTGTGGATGATCAGTCCGTCGTCACAGACAAAGCGCCGTTCCATCGAATAGCCGTTTGATTCGCCGCGCAGGATGGCTTCGAAATGTATCAGGCTGCCGGGCAGGTCGTCCGGGTGGGTCATTTCCGCCCAGGTTTTGCCCAGCAAGGTTTGGGCATTGCTGCCCAGTATCCGGCACAGCGCCGGATTCACTTCCAGCCAATATTTATCAGCCGAGGCACGTGCCATGCCGACAGTCGAGTGATCGAAAATGGCGTGGTAGCGCTGTTGGGCCAGGGCTTCTGCCGCTGCGCTCTTGAGTTGCGAGCCGAGTATCCAGGCATAGGCGGCGAGCAGTAGAAAAGCGAATCCCCAGGATTGCCAGTCATGGGCCGGGTTGCTTATCCAGCTGCCGAGAATGACCAGTGCGGCGGCTGGCAGAAAGGCGCGCAGGAAGTTGGCGGAGATATCTTTCATGCTTCATTCCGGCTGTGCTGGGGGCGTATGTCTTTTGCCAGACGGAAGGCGTCCCGGATTTGTTCGCGCAACTGGTCGTCGTCCCAGGGCTTGGTCAGGAACTTGTAAATTGCGCCGCGGTTGATCGCCCCGGTGACTGATTCAAGGTCGGTATAGCCGGTCAGGACGATGCGAATCGTGTCCGGGTGCAGCTGTTTGACGCGTGCGAAGAATTCGGTACCGCTCATTTCCGGCATGCGCTGATCGGACAGGATGACCTGGATCGGGTGCTTGGCCAGATATTCGAACGCTTCGCTTGGCGAGTTGGCGGTCAGAACCTGAAAGCTTTCTCGACGGAGCAGGCGCGAGAGCGATGCCAGTATGTTCGGTTCATCATCGACGATCAGTAGCGTCTGGGCGCTTTCGCGGGGAGCGTCGGCGATCGGCAGGCGTTTGTTCGCCGTCATGAGTTGGGCAAATTCACTGGCCGGCAGGGGGCGGCTGAACAGGAAGCCTTGCATCGCATCGCAGCGGCGGCCGCGAAGGAAACTTGCCTGGGCTTCCGTTTCGACGCCTTCGGCAAGGACAGCCAGGTTCAGGCTGCGCGCCATGACGATGGTGGCCGTCGCAATCGCAGCGTTGGCGGGATTTTCGATGATGTCGCGGATGAAACCTTGATCGATTTTGATCTTGTCGAAGGGAAAGCGTGAAATGTAGGCCAGCGATGAATAGCCCGTTCCGAAGTCGTCGAGCGAAAGTTTGGTGCCCAGCGCCTTGAGCGCCCGGCATTGGGCAATGGCTTCGTCGACATCGTCGATGAACGCACTTTCGGTAATTTCAAGTTCCAGCGCCTGAGGCGGCAAACCGCTTTCGATCAGCGCACGTCTTACCTGGTCAATCAGGTTGCGCTGGCGAAATTGCCGTGTCGACAGGTTGACCGCAACTCTCAGGCTGGCCAGCCCCAGGTCCAGCCACTGGCGGGTTTGCTGGCAGGCTTGCCGCAGGACCCAGTCGCCGATCGGTACGATCATCCCGGTTTCTTCTGCGATCGGGATGAACTCGGCGGGTGAGACCTGCCCGAAGGCCGGTGTGTTCCAGCGCAGCAGTGCTTCCATGCCGAGCAGGTTGCCACTTTCGAGACTGACCTGCGGTTGATAAAAAACGGTGAGTTCGTTGTTGTGCAAGGCATCGCGCAGGGCGGCTTCCAACCCCAGGCGGCGTGCGGCATTGGCATTCATCTCCGGGGAGTAGAAGCGGAAGGTGTTGCGGCCGCCTTGTTTGGCGCGCAGCAGGGCGACATCGGCATTGTTGAGCAGGGTTTCTGCGCTGCCGCCGTCACGCATCGAAACGCTGATCCCGATGCTGGCCGTAATGACCAGCGCGTGTTCGCCGATGGTGAAGGGAACGGCAATTGCATCGAGCATGCGTTGCGCCAGCGCAATCGCATCGTGTTCATGGCTCAGGTTGGCCATCACAAAGCCAAATTCGTTACCCGAACGACGTCCTATCGTGTCTCCATCGCGGACTTGCAGATTCAGACGGCGGGCTACCTCCATCAGCACGCTGTCGCCCGCTGGAGGCCCGAAGGTATCGTTGATCGTTCTGAATCGATCCAGATCGAGCAGGATGACGGCTGTTTCACGTTCAAAGCGGCGGGCCACGATCAACGCCTGATCGAGCCGGTCGCCAAACAGATTGCGGTTCGGCAGGTTGGTCAGCGGGTCGTAGCTGGACAGATACTGGATTCGCTCGGCAGCCGCTTTGCGTTCCGAAAGGTCGCTGAAGATTCCGACGTAATTGGTCAGTTGACCGCGGGAGTCGCGGACCGCCGAAATACTCAGCCATTCGGTGACCAGTTCTCCATCCTTGCGACGATTGGTGATTTCACCTTGCCAATTGTCATGCTGCTGGATGCTTTCCTGCATTTCCTGGTAAAACGCTTCGCCATGCAGGCCGGAACGCAGTATTTCAGGTGTCTGACCAATGATTTCTTCCGGCGAGTAGGCCGTTACCTTGGTAAAAGCCTTGTTGACCAGCAGAATGTTCTTGTCTTGATCGGTGATGCAAATTCCGTCGTTAATCCCCGTGAAGACAACCGAGGCAAGGCGTTCGGCAAGCTCGGTCGATTTTCGCTTGCCGATATCGGACATCGTGCCCGTGGTGATTCGCGCTTGTCCGTCGCTATCCCGCTGGGTGACTTTGCTGCGTACTTCCAGCCAGACCCAGTGGCCGTCTGCGTGGCGCAGGCGGAATTCCTCGATATGTATGTCATGCTCGCTCGCATCCTGCCCGGTCAGGCTGCTTTGAACCTTGAGGCAATCCTCGGGGTGCGCACGTTCCAGGATGTCGGCCAGTAAATTTGGGCTTTGCGTCAAACCCAGAATCTGGTTGAGCGATTCGCTCCAGCGCGAAATGCCGGTCGTCCGGTCGTTTTCCCAGGTGCCAAAGCCTGTCAGTGACAGCGCGACTTGCAGGCGAGTATCGAGCAGATTGTTTTCGGCAATGCGGCGATTGACCTCTTGCTCCAGCCAGTTCTTCTGTCCGCGAACCAATTCCCGGGCACGTTTCAGTTCCAGCTGCAAATGGACGCGTGCCATCAGGATGGCTGGATTGATCGGTTTGGTGATGTAGTCGACCGCACCTGCCCGTAAAGCCTTTTCCTCATCCTCGGTCTGGTTGCGGGCGGTGACGAAGATGACCGGAATGTCGCGTGTTTCAGGGCTTCTGCGCAAAGCCTCCAGAACCGCATAGCCGTCCATGTCGGGCATCATCACATCAAGCAGGATGAGGTCGGGACGCGGCTCAAGGTGCGCATAGTCCAACGCGGTCCGGCCATCGCCAGCCAGGCGAACATCGATCCCCTCGGGTTCAAGTCGTGCCGCCAGAATCGTCAGATTGATCGGGACGTCATCAACCGCCAGAACCAAGGGTCGGGGAGCGTTCTGCTGATTGCAATCCTGAAGTGTCACGCCGCACCCTCCTCAGCGGGGTTGTCTTTTTTGCCACGTCTTCTGCTGGCATGGCGTTCCGTATTCGTTATGCCGAAAACGCTGCATTCAGCGTATCGCACTGCATAAGATTTTACGAATACATTGTGCGATGCTATATTCGTTTTTGACAAAAATAACATATTTTGTCGTTACGGGGTGGGGCTGCGCAGCGTGGAGGGGCTGGTACCCCCAGGTGGAATCGAACCACCAATTCGCCCTTAGGAGGGGCGTGTTATATCCATTTAACTATGGAGGCAGCGCGCGACAGGGCCGCATTGTACCGGTCCATGGCGTGCTTGTGCAGTTTGCCTCGTCAAACAGAATGAGAATGAGGAGTGAGGCCATGTTCCGTCGGTTTTCGTGTCGCCCGATTGCCCAGCAGCTGATTTTGGTCAGCGCCCTGGCTTTGTTCGTCGTATTTTTAATCATGACCCTGATGGTTCAGCGCAATGCGGATCGTGCTGCGGTTGTGGTGGCCGAGGCCAATCTGGGGCATGAGGCGAAAATGATGGCGGGCATGCTGGATGCCACGCATGAAGCGGTGCGTGATCGGGGTGAGCGTCAGTCGAGTTTTTTCCTGAAGCACCTGGGGGGGACGCCTGTGCTTTCTCCTGGGGTACTTAAAACAGGAGATGTCGATTTGCCGATCATGCGCATCGGGAATGAAGTCTTGAATGCCAACGAGCGGGTTTTACAGAATTTCAAGGATCTGACGGCGGAAGAAGGCGCTTTTCTGGTGATCAAGGACGGTCAGGTGTTTCGTCTGGCCACCTTGCTGAAAGATAAAAATGGCAAATCGATGAACGGTGTGCCGATCGGTCAGGGGGATCCAGTCAGCAAGGCGGTACTGGCCGGGCAGGACTACACCGGGCTGACTATTCGAGGCGGGAAATACAATTTCAGCACGGTCAAGGTTTTCAAGGGGGCGGATGGCAAGGTGTGGGGGGCTTATTCGGTGCGTATCAGCCTGGATGCCGAATTGAAGCGTTTGCGCGAGCAGTTCGGCAGCCTTGTCGCGGGCAAGACCGGCTACGTTTACATCATTCGGCCGACCGATGAGAAAACCATTGGTGAATTTGTCCTGCACCCGAAATTCCAGGACAAGATGGTTGCCGAGGTCGATGTTGCTGCGCCGGTCAAGGAGAGCCTGCGCCAGATACTGGTCAACAAGAGTGGCTTGTTCCGCTACACCATGCTGACGGAAAGCGGTGCCGAGCGCGAAAAAATCATTTATGCCGAAACGGCCAAAACCTGGGGGTGGACCGTAGCAACCGGCAGTTGGACGGATGAGTATCTGGAAGAGAGCTATCGCCTGCGCAATTTGCTATTGGTGATCAGCGCAATTTCGGCCTTGGTGCTGATGTTCCTGATGTACTGGCTGGTCCGTTCGCGCTTGAGCGGGCTGGCCCTGCTGGTTGGTGAAGTCCGGCGCATGAGTGCGGGAGACCTCCGGGTGGCGGTGCAGGACATCGAGCCGCACAGTCGCAACGAGGTGCATGAAATCGGCCATGCCTTCAATGCCATGTCGGAGAGCGTACGCAGCCTGGTGCAGGGAGTTTCGGCGACATCGGCACAAGTCGGTGTTGCAGCCAATGAATTGCAGGGCGCGGCGCGCTTGGCGCTGGAAAGTTCGCAACAGGCATCGCAGTCAGCCTCGGGGATTGCTGCCTCAGTCGAGGAAATGTCGGTCAGCATTGCCCAGGTGGCGGATAACGCCAACCAGGCGGCCCATATTTCGGAAGAGGCCAAGGCCGTGACCGAAAACGGGCGCAATGTCGTGGGTCGTGCGATGGCTGAACTGGATGTGGTTGCCGGTGACATCAAAGAATCGGCCAGCCTGATTGAGTCGCTTGGCGAGCGCTCAAAGCAGATTTCCAGCGTTGTGGCCGTGATTCGTGAAATTGCCGACCAGACCAATCTGCTCGCTCTCAATGCCGCGATCGAGGCGGCACGGGCCGGCGAGCAGGGACGCGGTTTTGCGGTGGTGGCCGATGAAGTGCGCAAGCTGGCTGAACGTACCGCTTTGTCTACGCAGGAAATTTCGACGACTGTTCAGGCCATTCTTGAAGAAACCGGGCGTGCCGTGCAGCGCATGCAGGTGGTCAGCAACAACATGAGTGAAAGCGTCGGCCTGGCTCGGGCTGCCGGTGAGTCACTGGCCAATATCGATGAACGGGCCAGCCTGACGGTTGAAACCGTGCACAGCATTGCAGACAGCACGCGTGAGCAAAGTTCTGCCAGCCAGGAGATTGCGCGTCTGGTCGAACACATTGCACAGGCGGCGCAGGGGAGCAACAGTCGGGCGCAAAGCAACAGCGAGCGGGCGCAAAATCTGCAACGTCTTTCCGCCGAGTTGCAGGCTCAGTTGTCCCGCTTCTCGACATAAGACGTTAGAATTGCTGCATTGCTTCCCAACACGGCGCCTTGCGGGGCGCCGTTTTTAATTGGTCCCATGCCTTACCTCAAACTTTCCGATGCCTGTCTCGCCTACGGCCACGTGCCGCTTCTTGATCACGCCGATTTTTTGCTCGATCCGGGTGAGCGTGTTGCCCTGATCGGCCGCAATGGTACTGGCAAGTCCTCCTTGCTGGCGGCACTGGCCGCCGGTAGTGGTCGTGGCAAGCTTGATGATGGCGAAGTCTGGGTGCAGCCCGGGATTCGCGTCGGCTATGTGCCGCAGGAACCGCCTTTTGACATGGCGTCGACGGTTTTCGAAGCAGTGGTTTCCGGCATGGGCGAAACCTCCAAAATCCTCGCTGAATACCATGAAGTCGTGCATCACTTGTCCGATGGAACGGGCGACCAGGACGCGCTGCTGGCGCGCATGGAAACCTTGCAGCACGAGCTTGAAAGCCGCGGTGCCTGGGCTTACGAGGCGCAGGCCGAGAAAGTCATCGATCGTTTCGGTCTGGACCCTGAGGCCAGTGTCGGGAGTTTGTCCGGCGGTCAGAAAAAGCGTCTGGCGCTGGCTCAGGCGCTGGCGGTTGCGCCTGAGGTTCTGCTGCTCGACGAACCGACCAATCACCTCGATATTGCCGCCATCGAATGGCTGGAGACGATGCTCATTGAAATGGGCGTCACGCTGTTCTTCATTACCCACGACCGTTCTTTCCTCGATCGCGTGTGTACCCGCATCGTTGAACTGGATCGCGGCAAACTGGCCAGCTTTCCCGGCAGCTTCAAGGAGTACCAGGTCCGCAAGGAAGCCTTGTTGCACGATGAAGGGCTAGCCAACGCGCGGGCCGACAAGCTGCTGAAGGAAGAGGAAGTTTGGATTCGCAAGGGTGTCGAAGCGCGCCGGACGCGGGCTGTTTTCCGCGTTCAGCGGCTCGATCAGCTGCGGGCTGAACGTCAGGCGCGGCGCGAGCGGATGGGCAAGGTCAATCTGCAGATCGATGCCGGTGATAAAAGCGGCAAGCTGGTTGCCGAGCTGGAACACGTCAACAAATCCTACGGTCAACGGCAAATTGTGCGCGATTTCTCGGCGCGTATTCAGCGTGGCGACAAGATTGGCGTGATTGGCTCGAACGGCGCTGGCAAGACGACGCTGTTGCGGATGATCCTTGGCGAATTGCAGCCGGATTCCGGCATTGTTCGCCAGGGCACCAAGATTGACGTCGCTTATTTCGACCAGTTCCGTACCCAACTGAATCCAGACTCTTCGCTGAGCGACATCATCTCGCCCGGATCCGACTGGGTTGAAATCGGTGGTGCGCGCAAGCATGTCATCGGCTATCTGGAAGATTTCCTCTTTGCCCCGGAACGCGCCCGCTCACCGGTCAGTTCGTTGTCTGGCGGAGAACGCAATCGCCTGCTGCTGGCGCGCCTGTTTGCCCGGCCGGCCAATGTGCTGGTCCTCGACGAGCCGACCAACGACCTCGATATCGAAACGCTGGAACTGCTCGAAGAACTGCTCGCCAAGTACGACGGCACGCTGTTCCTGGTCAGTCATGACCGGACCTTCCTCGACAATGTCGTGACGCAGACCATTGCCGCAGAGGGCGATGGTTTCTGGAAGGAATATGCCGGTGGTTACACCGATTGGGCGACCTACCGGGTGAGCCGTGCCAAGGAAAACGCCGACAAGGCAAAGAACGAATCGCGCCCGGTGGCCAAGGCCGCCGAGCCGGCCAAGGCCAAGGTTGAGAAACTGTCGTGGAAAGAGCAACGCGAACTCGAATCGCTGCCTGAAAAGATTGCCGGCCTGGAAGCCGAGCAGGCCGATTTGTCGAAGCGCCTCGAAGATGCCTCGATTTACCAGACCGACCCTCGTGCGGCCCAGCAGGCTGCTGACCGGCTTGCGGCCATCGATGATGAATTGCTGGTCCTGCTCGAACGCTGGGAAATTCTTGAAGCACGCGGGAACCCGGCGTAATTGCCGCGTTCGAATAGGGCCCCAGAGGAATCACGCAAATGAATGCATCACTCAAAACCTGGCGTACGCCGCTTGTCATCATGATTGTCGGCTGCATCATCCTGACGCTGTCGATGGGGGTGCGCCATACCGCTGGTTTGTTCCTGCAGCCGATGACTGCCAGTCACGGCTGGACTCGGGAGACGTTTTCCTTTGCCATCGCCCTGCAAAATCTGGTCTGGGGTTTGGCTTCGCCATTCGCCGGGGCGCTGGCCGACCGTCATGGTGCCGGTCGGACCGTTGCCGGGGCTGCCGTGCTGTACGTCATCGGCCTGGTTCTGATGTCGCAGGCGGCTTCTCCCTTGGCGCTTGATTTGTCGGCCGGTGTGCTCATCGGCCTCGGGCTTTCCGGAACGACTTTTGCCGTGATCATGGGCGTCATCGGCCGTCACACCACGCCGGCGAAGCGCAGCATGGCACTGGGTATTGCCAGTGCCGGCGGTTCGTTCGGGCAATTTGCCGTGCTTCCGGTCGGGCAGGCAATGATTTCTGCCTACGGCTGGGAAATCGCGCTGGTCTTGCTGGCTGTCGGCATCGGCCTGATTGCACCCCTGGCCAATGCCATGGCCGATGGTCACAAACCGGCTTCAGGCGCGGGGCAGTCGGTCGGGCAGGCATTGCGCGAAGCAGGGGGCGAGCGAAGCTTTCACTACCTGTTCTGGGGCTATTTTGTTTGTGGTTTTCAGACCGCGTTCGTTTCGCTGCACTTGCCGTCTTATCTGGTCGATTCCGGCTTGACGGCTAATGTCGGGATGACGGCGGTGGCCTTGATCGGCTTGTTCAATATCTTCGGCTCTTTCCTGTTCGGCTGGGGCGGCGGTTGCTACAGCAAGAAAAACCTGCTGGTCCTGATTTATGCCTTGCGTGCCGTGGCGATCACCATTTTCATGTTGGTCCCGATGTCGACCGCGGCAGCCTGGATTTTTGCAGCGGTGATGGGCTTGCTGTGGCTAGGAACGGTGCCGCTGACCAACGGTCTCGTGGCGCAGATTTTTGGTTTGCGCTACATGTCGATGTTGACCGGGGTGGTCTTTCTTGGCCATCAGTTGGGCAGCTTCCTGGGGGCCTGGCTGGGCGGTAGGATTTTTGATCAAACCGGATCGTATTTCCTGGCCTGGGCGCTGGCTATCGGGCTTTCCCTGATTGCCGCCTGGTGTTCCTGGCCGATCAACGAAAAGCCACTGGAACGGACTGCGGCGGCATGAAAGCCCAGTGGCGCTGGTTCTTGATCGGGGCTGGCCTGGCGCTGGCCCTGTGCGTGCTGGTGCTGCTTTTTGCGGCCTACCAGATGCCTGAGTTGTTGCTCGACTGGGCGAATCTGCGCTACTGCGCCTGATCGTTGTCGGCTTCGCGGGCTGGCATCGGGTCCAGACCAAGGCGCTGGCGAACTGCTTCCGGCGTGATGTTGAGCAATTGGCCGATGTCACGATAATCGTCGGGCAAGGCGGCATCCGTCCAGCCATGCGCCGAGTGTCGTGCCAAGCGAACCGCCAGCGCGACGTTGCGAACGCGCGGATTGTCGGTGCTTTCGTCGTCAATCAGGTGCAGCAACAGTTCCGGTAAATGCCAGACCCGGCAGAGTGCTTGCTGGATGTCCTGGAAGGTGAAACCAAGAACCTGCGTCTGGGCTTCGGCGCTGCGCAAGGTCGGGTCGGCTTTCTGTCTGGCCAGAATATCCAGGCCCAGCTTGGGGGCCGAGCACCAGACAAGGATTTCGGCCAGATCGTGCAACAAGGCTGCAATCCGGATTTCTTCCATGTTGATGTCGTGGCGCCAGATGGCCCATTCCTGAGCGTAATCGGCGGCTCGCTGGGCCCGGCGAATGATCTGCAGAATGCCCAGCAGGGCATGCCGGTCGGCATCCTGAAGCTGTTCTTCAATAGTCAGCAATTCATTGAATCGATTGAAGAAAGGCTCAATGCCCGCCATCATCACGGCACTGGCGATGGTTGTGATGTCGTGCTGCAGGGCGCGTCCGTGCAAGGGCTGAATGAAAGCCAGGACGCGTACGGTCATGATCGGATCCTGGAGGATCAGCTTGGCCAGTTCGCGTGCATCAACCCGATCAAGGTTCTTGCGCATTTCGCCGAGGCGACGCTCGGTCAGGCGCAGCACCGGCAGTGTATTGCTGTTGAAAAGCAACACCCAGGCGTCAATGTCATGCAGCGGATGGTCGATCATGCAGGGCGGGTCCTCGAAGTACGGCGGGTCACGAACGGCTCCGAGTTTAAGGGCGCGGCGCAGCGTGGGCAAGGGCGCTGGCATGCGATAATTTCAGCCTCCCCAATCATTCCGGTTTTTGTCATGCGCTACGCCATTGTTCCCGTCACGCCATTCGATCAGAACTGCACTGTTTTCTGGTGCGAAAAGACCCGTCAGGCGGCCGTGATTGACCCCGGCGGCGACGTCGACCGCATCATGCAGGTGCTGAGCGATGAAAACCTGACGTTGGCCAAGATTCTGGTTACGCACGGCCATATCGACCACGCCGGCGGTGTGGCGGCCTTGGCGGAACGTTGCCCGGTGCCTGTCGAAGGGCCGCATGAGGACGATCGTTTCTGGATCGATGGTATGCCGCAGCAGAGCAAGATGTTCGGCTTTCCGAATGTCGCCAGTTTTACGCCGTCACGCTGGTTGAACGATGGCGATAAAGTCAGTTTTGGCGAGGTCGAACTGGATGTCTTGCATTGTCCCGGTCATACGCCGGGGCACGTCGTTTTTTACCATGCGCCGACGCAACTGGCGCAGGTCGGCGATGTGCTTTTCCAGGGATCGATCGGTCGAACCGATTTCCCGAAAGGCGACCACGCCACCCTGATTCGCTCGATCAAGGAACATTTGTTCAAGCTGGGTGATGCGGTCGACTTCATTCCGGGGCATGGTCCGATGTCCACGCTCGGTGAGGAACGGCAGTACAACCCCTTTCTCAGCGGTCGTTTTGGCTAGTCCTGGCTGGGGCGGATTTTTGCCGCCCAACTCAAGGCGGTCAGTTGGGCGTTGAGGAAAAGCGTTCCGTCAATATTCAGCTTTTCAAGTTGGCCATGAGCGAACTTCAGGTCACCGCCTTCAGCTGAACTGATGGCGCGTAGCAGTTCGCCAAGCGGGCCTTCGTGCTCGGCCAGCGCCTTGTGGACGACTTCAGGCAGCGGGAGTTGCTGCAGGATTTCGCTCATCGACATGTTGAGCAGTGTGTCGAGTAGTGAAAACACCCCGATCATGAATGCGGTATCCCCGATTTCATCGGCGCTCTGGCCAGCAATGGTCGGCGCGAGCAGTTCGAGCAGGCGGCCACGGGCGGCAGCTTTCTGGAGCAGGGGGTTGGGTTGCTGGCCGTTGTTCGGATCGGCATAAACCAGCAGTTGCAGCCAGCGTTGCAGTTGTCGCCGTCCAAGCAGGTTGATTGCCTGAGCAAAGCAGGTGATCGGTGTGCGCGGTGCAATGGCGGCCGAATTGACCAGGCGCAACAGGCTGTAGGACAGCTTGGCTTCCTGTCGGAAAATGGCTTCCAGGGCACCGGTGTCGGCATCTTCGGCAAGCAGGCCGAGCATTTCGAGCAATTTCAAACGGGTCGTATCGGCTTTTTTGCCCTGCGTGTTTCTGGCCAGCAGATATTCTCCGGTGGACAGGCTGCACGCATTGGCCTGCCCCCAGGTGTGATCGGCGTGGCTGTGTACGCTGGTGATCAACACGGTTGTCCGGCTGGCCATGCCGAGCAGCGTATAAGGCGGCAGGGAGCGGGCATGGCTGGCGCTGATCAGCAGGTAATCCCAGGCGCCGGTTGCCGGCAGCTTGTCTTCCGGGCGCACGGTGATGCCGGTTTTGCAGCGCAATTGGCGCAGGTGTTCCTCGAATTCGCTGAGCGCCTCGTTATCCTTCAGTCGCGCCGAGCCAGCGGCAAAAACATTGACCAATCGACTGTTGACCGCGGCATTGTGGCTTGCCTCAGGCATGGCCGGAATGAACCATGGGTGGCGCAAGTCAAATTCGGTGAGCAGTGGGTGGCTGCAGCAAGCACTCAGAATTTCGCTGTTGGCAGCTCGTTCGGGGGGGAATTCCGCGTGGTAACCCGCCCAGGCATCATCGGGGCCGAGAAGAGGGTGGATGAACAGAAACTCGGATTGCTGCATTGCTTACTTTCCAGATTATTTTCTGCCGATGGTAGCAAACTCGCCCGTGGAGCGTCATGCTCGTTTGCCCTGATTGGCCGATTTGCTGCGGTCGACCGCAGCATCTTCATATAATTGGCGACATGGCTCCAAGCTACTGGTCGCTCGCTACCGCTGAATTATCGTCCGCCGATCCGGTCATGGCCGACCTCGTGTCGCGCTATGGTGATCTGGCGCTGGTTTCGCGCGGCGATCCGTTTGCCACACTGGTTCGTTCGATTATCGGCCAGCAGATTTCCGTCAAGGCAGCCGAGGCTGTCTGGGGGAGATTCATTGCACAAATCGGTACGTTGATGCCGGCCAGATTGCTCGAACTGGGGCCGGAAGGCTTGGTTGGCTGCGGTTTGTCGCAGCGAAAAATAGAGTATCTACTTGATTTGTCGGCGAGTTTTGCCAGTGGCAGGCTTTGTCCCGACGATTGGGGCGGGCTTGACGATGAGGCGCTGATTCTTGAATTGACGACGGTGCGCGGTATCGGTCGCTGGACGGCTGAAATGTTTCTGATTTTCAATTTGCTGCGTCCGGACGTGTTTCCGTTGGACGACATCGGTCTGCAACGTGCCGTCTTCCAGCATTATTTTGCCGGGGAAAAGTGCTCCCGGCAGGCTTTGGCTGATTTTGGCGAACGCTGGCGTCCGTGGCGTTCGGTGGCGACCTGGTACCTCTGGCGCAGCCTTGATCCCTTGCCTGTCGAGTATTGATGAACTGGTCTGGCAAACCTTTAGGGTAAAATACCCGCCGATCTAGAAAACGAGCTGTCCATGAAAACAAGTTTCCTCGACTTCGAGCAATCCATTGCCGACCTCGAAGCAAAAATCGAAGAGCTGCGCTTTGTCCAGGATGATTCCGCCGTTGATATCTCCGACGAAATCGATCGGCTGGAGAGCAAAGGCGCTCAATTGACCAAGGATATCTACGCCAAGCTCACGCCCTGGCAGATTTCGCAGGTTGCCCGTCATCAGCAGCGTCCTTACACGCTGGATTACCTGTCGCTGATCTTCACCGATTTTGAAGAGCTGCACGGCGATCGCGCTTTTGCCGACGATCACGCCATCGTTGGTGGTCTGGCACGCTTCAATGGCCAGCCAGTCATGGTCATCGGGCACCAGAAAGGTCGCGATACCAAGGAAAAGATTTATCGCAATTTCGGCATGCCGCGCCCGGAAGGCTATCGCAAGGCGCTGCGCCTGATGAAGCTGGCCGAGAAGTTCGGCATTCCGGTCATGACTTTTGTCGATACGCCGGGCGCCTATCCCGGCATCGATGCCGAAGAGCGTGGTCAGTCGGAAGCCATTGGCCGCAATCTTTATGTGATGGCCGAACTGAAAGTGCCGGTCATCGTCACCATCATCGGTGAAGGCGGTTCCGGTGGTGCGCTGGCCATCGCCGTCGGCGATATTGTCCAGATGCTGCAATACTCGACCTACTCTGTGATTTCGCCCGAAGGCTGTGCATCGATTCTCTGGAAGAGCGCCGAACGGGCGCCGGATGCCGCCGAAACCATGGGGATCACGGCGCAGCGCCTGAAAACGCTGGGTCTGATCGACAAGATCGTCAGCGAACCGCTGGGTGGCGCTCATCGCGATCACGCCGCCATGGCGCAGAATCTGAAGAAAGCGTTGCAGGACGCGCTCAAGCAGTTGTCCGCACTGTCTACTGATGAATTGCTGGCCACGCGCTACGAGCGGCTGATGAGCTATGGCCGCTTCAAGGAACAAGCGCAACATTGATTTGCCGGCCCAGGTAAGCCAGCAACTGGCTGCCCGGCTTGCTGGACCGGAAAACCTGTGTGTCGGGCTTTCCGGCGGTTGCGACTCGGTCGTTTTGCTGCACCTCCTGTCGCGCCAGCCCTGTCAGGGGCGTTTGTCAGCCATCCACGTGCATCACGGACTTTCGTCCAACGCCGACGCCTGGGCTGATTTTTGTGCCGGTCTCTGCGCACAACTCGGTGTTCCCTTGCGGGTTCATCGCGTTCAAGTTGATCGCACGACAGGGCTCGGGCTTGAAGCGGCTGCTCGACAGGCGCGCTACCAGGCTTTTTCCGTCATCGAGGCGGATTGTCTTTTGCTAGCCCATCATCGTGGCGATCAGGCCGAAACCCTGCTGTTCAATCTGTTGCGCGGTACCGGCATCGTGGGGGCGGCCGGGATGCCGGGCGAGCGTCAGATGGGGCGTTATCGCTTGCTCCGTCCCCTGCTGGGTGCGTCGCGTGCCGAAATCGAGTGCTATGCCCGGGCTCATGGCCTGTCCTGGGTTGATGATGAAAGCAATCGTGATCTCTCTTTGAGCCGCAATTACCTGCGGCATGAAGTGTTGACCGTGGCAAGCCGGCACTTCCCGGCCGCAGAGTCTGCTTTGGCGCAGGCGGCAGAAAATTTTGCCGAAGCAGGCGTATTGCTGGATGAACTGGCCGCCGCAGATTGGCTGGCTGTGGCTGAGCGGGACGAGGCGCGTCTCGATGCTTTGCGCTTGCTTTCGGAGGCGCGCCTGAAAAACTTGCTGCGTTATCACCTGCGCTCTCTCGGCTGGCGAGTTCCTGTTGCGGCGCGACTCGATGAATTTGCCCGCCAGCTTTGTTCGGCCGGGCCTGATCGCCATCCTGAATTGCGCTTGCCCGACGGCGTGATGCGTGCCGGTCGTGGTCGTTTGTGCTGGCTCGTCGAAAAATAACAATCTGTTACCAAGCGTCTTTCCGCTCAGGATAGCCTTCAGTTACAATCAAGGGATTACCTTTTTTAGAACAAGGCCATGATTACCGGATCCATTGTCGCCATCGTCACCCCCATGCACGAGGATGGCAGCCTCGATTTGAACTCGCTGCGCAATCTGGTCGATTTTCACGTGCGCGAAGGCACGGATGCGATCGTGATCGTCGGGACAACCGGCGAGTCGCCGACGGTCAATGTTGACGAGCATTGCGAGTTGATTCGTGTCACGGTCGACCACGCTGCAGGCCGTATTCCCGTGATTGCCGGGACCGGCGCCAACTCGACAGCTGAAGCCATCGAACTGACCAGGTTCGCCAAGAAGGCTGGCGCCGACATGGCGCTGTCGGTGGTTCCCTATTACAACAAGCCGACCCAGGAAGGCCTCTATCGTCACTTCAAGGCGATTTCTGAGGCCGTCGAACTGCCGATCCTGCTTTATAACGTGCCGGGCCGTACGGTGGCCGACATGTCGAACGACACCATCCTGCGCCTGGCCGAGTTGCCGGGTATCGTCGGTGTCAAGGATGCGACCGGCAACCTCGATCGCGCCTGCGACCTGATCGTCCGCGCACCCAAGGGTTTCGCGCTCTATAGCGGTGACGACATGACCTGTGTCGCCTCGATCATGCTTGGCTTCCACGGCAATATTTCGGTTACCGCAAACGTTGCGCCGCGCCTGATGCACGAAATGTGTGTCGCTGCCGCGGCTGGCGATGTAGCCAAGGCGCGTGAAATCCAGTTCAAATTGCTCGGCCTGCACCGCGATCTCTTCTGCGAAGCCAATCCGATTCCCGTCAAGTGGGCCGTTCAGCAACTGGGCCTGATGCCCGGTGGCATTCGTCTGCCGCTGACAACCCTGAGTGAAGCCAACCAGCCGCGCGTTCTTGCTGCAATGCGCCTGGCCGGTGTCCTCGCCTGACGGATCGGAGAAAACATGAATCGTCGGCTTTCCAGCCTTACCCTTTCCTTGCTGGCCATATCGCTGGCCGGTTGCAGTTTGATTCCAGATTCCCGCAAGATCGATTACAAGTCGGCAGGCAAGGCGCCTACGCTTGAAGTGCCTCCGGATCTGTCGCAGATTGCCAGAGATGACCGTTTTCTGGTGCCTGATGCAGCTGGCAAGGGGAGTGCTACCTTCTCGGCCTACAGCGCAGACCGGACTCCCGGTGCTCAGGCACAGAATTCGGCTGTTTTGCCTCAGGTTGATAAGGTGCGTGTCGAGCGCTCTGGCAACCAGCGCTGGCTGGTCGTTGCTGTACCGGCTGACAAGCTGTGGGATACGGTCAAGGATTTTTGGCAGGAAACCGGCTTTATCATCAAGACCGAGCGTCCTGATGCGGGGGTAATGGAAACCGATTGGGCTGAAAATAGGGCCAAGATCGGCGACGATATCATTCGACGGACACTGGGCAGTTTCCTGGATTCGCTTTATTCGACCGGCGAACGTGACAAGTTCCGTACTCGCCTGGAGCCGGGTGCCGAGCCTGGAACGACCGATGTATTCATCAGCCATCGCGGCATGGAGGAGGTTTATACCTCGTCTTCCAAAGAGGATACGCGTTGGCAGCCGCGTGCTGCCGATGCTGAGCTTGAAGCGGAGATGTTGCGTCGCCTGATGGTTCGCCTTGGCTCTGAAGAAAAACGTGCCGAAGCGTTGGTTGCTGTTACAAAAGCTGAGCCCCGGGCCAAGTTGGCTGCAAAGGACGACGGTTCAGGCACCCTCGAAGTGTATGAACGCTTTGACCGTGCTTGGCGTCGTGTTGGCCTGGCGCTTGATCGCGTTGGCTTTACGGTTGAAGATCGTGACCGGTCGCGAGGTCTTTACTTCGTTCGCTACGTTGATCCCGAGGTGGATAACACCAAGAAGGATCCTGGCTTCCTGTCGAAGCTTGCTTTTTGGAAAAGCTCGGAACCGGTTGCCAGTTCAAAGGTGCAATATCGTATCCACGTCAGTGATGATGGAAGCAGCAGGAGCGGCGTCCAAGTTCTCTCGGCAGAAGGCGGGGCTGATCGCTCTGAAACATCGAAGCGGATTTTGGCTTTGCTTTTGCAGCAGCTGCAATAATTTTCTTGTCGATGCCTGTCTTAGGCAGTTGACCCGTCCTAATCTAGGTTGACACCTGTTGCGACGGATTGGCCAGCTTAATTGCTGGCCTTCAAAGACGCCCGATGAACCTCATCGGGCGTCTTCAATTGTAGCGAGAAATGCGGTCTCTCCTGGTTGTAGATGGCGATGGATTGACTGACCATGCGGCGTGCCTGATCGAGATCGTCGGGCTGCTGGAGTAGAAACTCCTGCTTGAGAATGCCATTAACCCGCTCTGCCAAGGCGTTCTGATAGCAATCATAGCCGTCCGTCATTGAGCAGATCACCCCGTGTTTCTGATGAATAGCTTGGTACTCATTAGCGCAGTATTGGACTCCACGGTCTGAATGATGGATCAGCAGCCCATTTCCCTGACGCCCCTTTAACGCCATCTTCAAAGCCTGGCTTACCTCAGTCGTGTGCAGGCGGTCATGGACGTGGTAACCCACAATCTTGCGTGAATAGGCATCGGTAATCAGACTCAGATAGGCACTGCGCTCACGGGTAGGCAAATAGGTGATATCGGCAACCCAAACCTGCTCGCTCGCCTCGGCGCTAACCTGATCCGGTCCCGCTTTCAGCAAATTGGGATGACGCCGGAAATGGTGGTGGCTGTCGGTCGTCTTGTGATACGCCCGCTTGGTTGGCACCAACAGGCGATTCCAACGCAACAGATCGAACAAGGCATCGCGCCCAAGGCCACGCCCTTCGGCCGCTAGCGTCGGGCCAAGCAGGTGATGTAGCTTGCGCGTCCCCAGTCTGGGCTGATGCAAGCGCTTGGCCTTTACCAACTCAAGAGCCCGTTCGTACTTGACCTCATCGTGCACTCGACGCTGCTGCCACTGGTAATGTGCCTGCCGGCTGATGCCCATATAGCGGCAAGCCCTCGATACACTCAGTCCTTCGACGGACTTTTGCGCGAGGACTTGCCCACAGGCTTTTTTACCACACGAACTCCATAGTCCTTCTTCAAAACGTCAATGACCGCTTCGAAGAATTGGGATTTCTCTCGGGCTTCCTTGAGTTGGACTTCCAGCTCCTTGATCCGCTGTTCCGGCGTCTGGCCCTGGCTGCTCGCTGATGTTCGGGTTGGCTCACTCATGCGGCCGTATGATGCCATCGGCCCCCAGTTCTGGCGACCATGCTTGCGTAACCAAACCAAGACCGTCGATCTGCCCTGGATACCGTAACGCTGCTGGGCTTGCTTGTAGCTCAGTTCGCCTTTTTCTACCTGCTCAACAACGGCCCGTTTAAAAGCCAGCGTGTAGTCTCGCTGTGTCCTCTTAACCCCTGACTCCATCTGACTGCCCCTTTCGTTCTAGAAAAGGTGTCAACTTCATTCAGGACGGGTCAAGTCCAATAAAAAAGCCCGGTTAATCCGGGCTTTTTTATTGCTGGAAGTTGCCTCGAGTGAGTATGTGCAAATTTCCGGGCAATAAAAAACGGGGCCGAAGCCCCGTTTTCTGGAAGCAAGAATATTACTTCTTGGCTTCTGCGGCCGGAGCAGCAGCTTCAGCCGGCTTGGCTTCAGCAGCCGGAGCAGCAGCTTCAGCCGGCTTGGCAGCTTCAGCAGCCGGGGCAGCAGCCGGAGCAGCGGCTTCAGCCGGCTTGGCAGCTTCAGCAGCCGGAGCAGCGGCCGGAGCCGGAGCAGCAGCCGGAGCGGCAGCTTCTTGCTTGCCGCAAGCGGCCAGGGCGATAGCGATCAGAGCAGCAGCGAGGATGGACTTATTCATGGGGGAGTTTCCTTATCGACAAGAGACAACAAAAGCTAAAAATTTTTAGAGACCAGGAACAACCTAATCAGCGCAAGATTATAGCAATATTTTTATTTGTTTGGCGTGCTGTGCTGCACTGCGGCATTGTTTGCTGATGCTAGAGTCCCAAGGTGCCACTGCCGATGGTTTCGCCTGACTCATCGATGATTTCCTGAAACCGATGATAATAAGGGCGCAATTCACCAGCTTCTTCAATGAGTAGTTTGCTGCGTGGTTGTTCCCGGTCGAAGCGGATCAGTCCGTGCTTGCCATCAACCAGGATCATGCTGTCGCGAAGATGGGCGAGGGTAGGTGGTGTTTGCCTGGCTTTGGTCTTGTGGTTGTAGACTGTCAATAAGTTGAGAGTTTGAGGGTTGTTGCGGGTCATTGGCTGCGCGTTGCGTATTGCGATCTGCAGACAATCACTTTTTCCGACAAGTAATATGCGTTTGATTTGATCGAGTCTGGCCGGGCTTTCCAGTTTGAGCAGACCAAGGTCTTCGTCGTAGATGAAGACATGTTCGTTCGCTAGTTGCAGAATCTGGTCGATTGCTGCCTGGTAGTCAGCCCAGGATGTCATTAATTCGCGCGCCATGGCAATCAGTGTAGCCGATTGCTAAAATTCGCGCTTTTTTGGAGTAGACCGTGCCAGTCGGAGTTATCGAATCCCTGGATCATGAGGCAAGAGGTATTGCCCGCCAGAATGGCAAGACGGTGTTCGTCGATGGGGCTTTGCCCGGCGAAACGGTTGAATATGCAAGTTTTCGCAGAAAACCAAGCTATGAGCTGGCTCACTTGGTCAAGATTCTCAAGCCATCAAATGCTCGTGTCGAACCGTTGTGTCCGCATTTTGGCGTGTGTGGCGGCTGCGTGATGCAGCACATGGAGCCGGCGGCTCAGGTTGCTGCCAAGCAACGTGTGCTTGAGGACAGTTTGTGGCGCATTGGCCGTGTTCGCCCGGAATCGATGTTGCCGCCAATTCACGGAGCACCATGGGGCTATCGGCACCGGGCGCGGCTGGGGGTACGGAAAATTGATGCCGAGAAGGGCGTCATGATCGGCTTCCATGAATGGCGCAGCAGCTATATTGCTGATATCAAGCAATGTCCTGTTTTGCGTCCCGATGTGTCCCGCTTGCTTTTGCCGCTGCGCGAGTTGTTTGCTTCGCTTTCGGTGGCGGATCGTTTGCAGCAGCTTGAAATCTCAGTCGGTGAGCATTGTGTCGCCTTGCTGCTGCGCATACTGGTGCCACTCACGGCCGATGATCAGCGCTTGCTGCGTGAGTTTGCCGATCCTCATCAGGTTGTTTTTTATCTGCAACCGAAGGGGCCGGACAGCATTACTCGGTTTTATCCGACTTCCGGCCCTCGGTTGTCCTATACCTTGCCTGAATTTGATCTTGAATTCGATTTTTTGCCCACCGATTTTACGCAAGTGAATCATGCGGTAAATCAGGTAATGGTGCGCCGTGCTTTGCGTTTGCTTGATCCGCAGCCCGGTGAGCGGATTGCCGATATGTTCTGTGGGCTGGGTAACTTTACGCTTCCGATTGCGCGTTCCGGTGCCCATGTTCTTGGTGTCGAAGGGAGTCAGGGACTGGTCAAGCGCGGGCGTGAAAGTGCCCGGGTTAATGGTTTGGCTGACCGGGTTGAGTTTGGTGTGGCCAATCTGTTTGAGTGCACCGAAAAAACGATCAGGGCATTTGGCGCGTTCGACAAAATGCTGATTGATCCGCCGCGTGAAGGGGCTATTGAACTGGTCCGGTCACTGGGTGAGTGCAAACCGGCGCGCATCGTCTATGTCTCTTGCCATCCAGGGACTCTGGCTCGCGATGCGGCAGTCTTGGTGAATACCCACGGTTATCGATTCGTTACGGCCGGGGCGGTCAATATGTTTCCCCATACTGCGCACGTTGAATCAATCGCTGTTTTTGAGCAGCCGTAAAAAAAGGCAGCCTCGGCTGTAATGCAGTTCAGTTAAGGCTCTTTTAGGTGACGAACGGCGTAACGAGCCGGTCTGGCTTTGACGACACGGGGGCATTTTCGCCCCCGTCGTTTTTCCACGATAGCCATCTGCAACTGCAAACGCAGGCGCGCCAGATGGGACGGCAGTTTCCCCGGACTCATTCCCGCCGCCCAGATCAGTTCGTGCTGGATGATGTGCAGTGCGCGCAGGAAGCTCAGATCGGTCGGAGCGACGCGCGCTTCAGTGGCCGCCTTGGCGATTTCAAGTCTGATCAGGTTGTAGGCAATTAAGGCCCCCCAGATTTCCTGATTGACCCCTTCGGGCAAACGCGAGCGCAAGGTCAGCGCTTCGCCCAGCATCGATTGCTTGAGCTCGCGGTAGCTGGTTTCAATTTCCCAGCGCCGGCGATAGCAGTCCGCCAGATCCTGCGCTTTGAAGCGGCGGCGATCGAACAATGAGGTCAGCAGTACCCGGCTTTGACCATTGGCCGACTCGACTCGAATGGCACGGGCCTCCCAGGCCTCGGGCAGATCAGGGGCCTTGACGCGCGCTTGAGGAGATATACGCAAACGAACCCGACAATCCTCGGGCGTTCCCGACAGGACTTCGTATTGCGTGTTGGACTTGGCGGGGATCAGGTAATGCCGCTCGGTGCCCGCAGCACTCAAGCCCAACAATATTTCCGCAGAAACAAAGCCCTTGTCGAAGACGGTCAGGGAATGGTCCTCGATCCGACCGATCAGCGCCTTGGCGTAAAGCATTTCGTTCTGGCCGTATTGGCCAAACTCGATGGCCGAGACCAGATGGGTGGGCAGTGCCGTCAGGCTGACGGCACGCACCTGAGGATAGGAGGCCACTTTGCCGCTGGCGTAGCGTTGGGCACCAAAGAATTCGCGGTTCTCGGGGCTGTCCGGCACCCGAAAGGTGGTGCCATCGACCGCCCATAGCGAAAGTCCCTTCCACTGATTCGCGACCTTCTCCTGTGCGCACCAGGCTTGGGCCGTTTGCTCGAACAACCATTGCAGCGGGGCTTGGCCAAGGCGAGCCCGCGCCTGCGTGATCGCACTCTTGCAGACCGCCTCGATTCGGGTGTCGGGCAAGGCCAGATCCAGGGTGCTGAGTACTTCTTCCATCGACTGGCGACGAAACAACGCCAGGGCGATCACCAGCCAGACCACTTGCTCCGCCGGCAAACGACGGCGGCGAACACTCGCCACCCCATGCGCGCTGAGCGCCTGCTCAATCCACTCATACGGCAAATGAGCCGCCAGACGATCGAATCCGATCGTCGGCATGACATCTGTCGTAATGGAGAGCTGGCTGGACAACATCGTTCGCCACGTTAACCATTCGGCGAACTGTCCACAAGCCCCAAAATGAAAAATGCCGCTCACCTAAGTGAACGGCATTACAGCCTCGGCTGCCTTTTTTGTTGGGTGTCTTCCAAACTTAGTCACGTTCGCCGGTGAGTGCCATAATCAGTTGGAGCAGGCTGACGAAAACGTTGTAAATATCCAGGTAGACCGCAAGCGTGGCGCTGACGTAGTTGGTTTCACCGCCTTGAACGATACGGCTGATGTCATACAGGATATAAGCCGAAAAAATAAGTGCGACAGCCGCGGAAATGGTCAGGGATAGCGCGGGAATCTGAAAGAAAATATTGGCGATTGCTGCCAACAGGACAACGATCATCCCGATGAACAGGAATTTTCCCATGCTGCTGAAGTCGCGCTTGCTGACCGTTGCAATGCTGGCCATGGTGAAGAAAATCGCACCGGTTCCGCCTGCGGCCAGGGCAATCATCGAACCACCATTGGTAAAGCCAAGGGCAACCTGAAGAATGCGTGACAGCATCAGGCCCATGAAGAAAGTGAAGCCAAGCAGCAGTCCGACGCCCAGGGCGCTATCCTTGTTCTTTTCGATGCCCCACATGAAGCCAAAAGCGATGCCCATGAACAGCAGGAAAGAGATCAGAGGGCTGCTCGCCATGAAACTGAACTTCATTTGAACACCGATCAAGGCGCCGAGAACGGTCGGTGCCATGGAAAGGGCCAGCAGCATGTAGGTGTTGCGCAGCACGCGATTTTGCTGCAGCGCAAGCTCTGGAGAACCCTGTCCGGCGATCTGGAAGTTGGTGGTCATGCGGGAGGCTCCTTCTATTATTTGATGATCAATAAGACTAACGGACCTTCGCGAAAGTTTCAATCATTGTCATGCCGCCAGGCGGGGTCGTCTTCCGTTAAGCTGTGCTATCATGCCGGCCTTCCCGAGTTTCGTCGCGACGGCGAAGCGCCAGGAAAGTTTGAAGTAGTTGCGGGTCTGTGGCAGAGCGGTTGAATGCACCGGTCTTGAAAACCGGCGTGGGGAAACCCATCGTGAGTTCGAATCTCACCGGACCCGCCAAAACTCCCTTTAAAGGGATCCAGGGTTCCGCGCCCTGATTGTCCAATGCAGACCATCATTACGCCTTCTCCCGTGAACCAACCTGCTCCCTACAGAATCAAGTACGAGGTTTATCCTGAAGACGGGATGTTTGTTGCTCGTTGTCTGGATATTGATGTAACCAGTGATGGTGCGAGCGATGCCGAGGCGGTGGCTAACTTGCGCGAAGCGATCCAGCTGTATTTCGAGCGTAATGCCGAGGCGATGGTCGCTCAGGTGGCTGAAGAGGATGGCGAGCAGGAAGACATCGACGGCTGAGGCTGTCGGACGAAGCACAAAAGTCAGTTGCTAACACTTAGTCCTGCTACAGAATTGCAGGTTAAAAGGACCGTAAAAGGACCGATGTCGGTCGGGTTCGAGATTTACTTCAGTGCAAACTGATAGTCATGCTGTGTGCATCTACCTACAGATGCCTGCCATGCATGATCAAACTTCAATTCCGCTTTTATATGTCAGAACTCCTTTCGATTGATTGAGATAGGGGGCAGCTGAGTTGCGCTTGATGCCCGGAGGGTGGGGCCGGGTTTCGGCGTGCGGGTGCTGAGAGTGACGCTGGGGCTGGCCGATGGGGGTGATGATGGCTGGCCGGAGGTCGGCGCGAGGCGGGTAGCCTGCGTGTGACTCTGGGGGGCTGGGTGCGGCGCGGCTACCCAGCTTCTGAGATGGCTTTCCGTGACACAAATTGGTACGTGGGGGGAGGGGGAGCAGCCTATGGTGAATTTCCGGAATCGGCCACAACCGGACACTTGTTTGCCCTTCCCAAAAGCAGACATTGCCCTACGAAAGTTGTGCGGCATATTTTAGTTGTTATACTGACAGCCAATATTCCAATCGACTAACGACAATGGACTTATAGCAACACATACAGCGTCCACGATATCAATTGGTATACGAACCCATGCGTCCGTGTAAACACTGTTAGAAACCCAATGAATCATCTTGATCACATCCTTTCCGAGGTCGCGGCTCACGGTTCCTACGAAGAGCCGTGGGATGTCCTTCTTAACGCATATTTCAGGGGTGACGACGGATTCGAGAAAATCGAGGCATGGGCCAAATCGGTAGGCCTTCGCGTTTCATTCAGCAATCAATACCAGTCCTGTACTTTTCAGGCATCCCTAAGGGCTCCGGCGGTCCCTCAAGCTGAACGTTGACGCTGTAGAAAAACCCTTTTCCAGCCAGATTTCCGGCAAAGACATGGCGCAGGTTTGATCTGCGCCATTTTCGTTTTCAGGCTTTTTCCAGGTTGACCGTGTGATTCTCGATGCGAGCTGTTTCGGCCCCTTCAGGTGAATTTCCCTTCTTTTTCCTCTACTGCCCGAACCCGTGATGCGCCAGTTTCTCGATGTTGTGCACCAGGCAGTACAGCTTCCACTGCGTATCAACCTTCTTCCGCCCACGTAGCGTGAAGTGATCCAGTCGCTTGTTGTGCCTCAAGTTGCCGAACACCGGTTCGACGGTGGCGAAGCGTCGCCCATAACGGGCTCTGCCTGCTTCGCTGTCGAGGGCTTTCTTCATCCGGTCGGTCTCGCTTTCTTCGGTTGTGTCGGCTTTGCCTCGAAAGAACGCAACTTGCCGGACTTGGGTTTTCTCCGGCGTGCGCAGGCATTTGGTGCGTTGTTCGCAGGGCAGGCAGTCGCGCAGAGTGCCGCTGTATTTGGTGGCGAGGTGGCCGTTGTGGATGCAGTTCGTGCCATTGCGGTAGAGCTGCTTGCCGGCTGGACAGGTGCAGATGCCAGTTTCGGGATCGCGTGTGAAGTCCTGCGGACGGTAACGCCTGGCGGCTTTCTTCGGGTTAGCCTTGTCGTAGAGGGGATCAGGCTTCACTTTGTGTTTGCCTTGGTCCTTGAAGCGTTCGTCACGTTGGCGCATGCCGTTGTCGGCAATCAGGGCGTTGATGTTCTCTTGGGCCAGGGCTTTGAGGTTGCGTTCAGAGTGGTAGCCGGCATCAGCCGTGTAGAGCGTGTCCGGAGTGGCTTGCGCCTGAGTAGCGCGCACGACCGGCAGCAGTAGCTCTTGTTCCGAGCCGGTGCCGTGGGCCTGGGCTTCGATGATGATCTGGTGCTTGGCATCGACGGCTGCTACGCCGGTGTAGCCTTGAATGACGCCTTTGCTGGTGGCCATCTTGGCGCTCTCGGGGTCGGTGCGATTGCTTTTGCGGATGGCGCCTTTACTGCCCTTTCTGTCTTGAGGGTTGGCGGTCAGCCATTGGCGGAGTTGGGCGGCCTCTTGCTGCAAGCTTTCGGACCGTTGCCGGGATTTCTCGGCGAGGTCAGGTTCGACGGACTGGCGGTCGTTCTCGCGGTGGCGGGCCAGCATCTTCTTGGCGGCAGCTTCGAGTTTGTCGGCTTGATGGGCGAAGTCGGCTCGCGTGCCGCTCTTGGCCTTGGAGGCGTTGCTGGGCAGCTTGACGCCGTCAATGGCGAACATTTCCCGGCCGATCAGACCTTGCCGATGACAGAGGTAAAGCACCTGTGCAAAGAGGCGGGCGACTTCTTCGTCGAGGCTGGAGACGAAGGCCGCCAAGGTGGTGAAGTGCGGTGCGGAGTCGCCGCTGAGGGCGATGAAGGTGACGTGTTCGCGGCACAGCCGCGCAATGCCCCGGCTGCTAACCACGCCCTGGGCGTAGGCGCAGAGGATGACTTTGAGCAACATCCCCGGGGGATAGGCGCTGGCGCCGTTCTGATCGTTGCGGTAGCGACTGTCGAAAAGGGAAAGATCGAATTCGTGGTCGAGCAGGTGATGCACGGCATGCTCGAAACTACCGGGCAGCAACTGCTTCTCCAGATCTACCGCGAGAAACCTCGGGCTGGTGTCGATTGCTTTGTAGCGGGCCATGGCGCCTCCCTGATTTCAACTTCAGGTTGGAGCCTTGTTATTCCATATGGTTCACGGCACGATGCGGGCATGAATACACTTTTTCTACACCGTCGTTAGGTATCGACATGTGGTCATCAAATGTGGCTGTGCATCCTTGGGTCGGAAGTAACTATCGCAATCCGATCTACTTCAAATACAAGACCCTGATCCTTGGTGAGTCCAACTTCACAGATCCACCAGAAAATTTCAATTCGAGTCTAGTCACCCGCTGTGTCGAAGATGATCTTGCTATCGGAGATCAGAATCGAGACACCAATGGTTTTTGCAGATTTTCCACAAAAATTCGCCGAGTCATCTTCGGGCTCAATGAATCACTTGGTCCCTCGGGACTTTGGCAAAATGTCGCCTTCTACAACTTTGTACAATGTCTTGTAGGCGATCAGGCTCGCATCAGACCAACATACAAAATGTGGGAAGAATCTGTACCGGCATTCTTTGAGGTTGTTGAGAAGCTACAGCCAACAAGAGTTTTGGTCCTAGGCAAAGCCAACTGGGACAATCTCCTACTGCATGTTCAGAGCAAGCTCGAAAGTCATCACATCGCCACACTGACTGTTGGTCCCAACTTGGTAACAGCTGGGTACATCAATCACCCGTCGTCAAATTTGGCTTATGCAACTTGGCACCCCGTAGCTCGTCAGCTACTTCTCACATAGGACCAGTGTCTCTGATATGAAAAGCCATCTTGCCGCACGAAAACTAACACGGCGCCCCAAGGGACTTAGGCCTCACTGTGACCGAATGAATCTCGACAAACAATTGCCAGACGGCACGGTTGTGGAGGCATCACCGTTTACCCGTTCTGTGATCCACGGAATACCGGTGGTATTTCAAATAACTGAGTGGCTGCTATTCATCGTTGCATTTCAATACGTCGACCTGAGGTTCCAGTCATTTCCCGCAAAGGTAGTCTGGGGGGGGGCTCGCCATTTGCCTAAGCCTGTACATCGGCGTGCTTTCGTCGAACGTAGCTTGGCGGTGCTTGGCCGATCCGTTCAAGAACAGGTTCTGGTCCACGGTAATGTATTTCATTATCCCTGCTTTAACAGGCTGCCTCGTCTTCTGGCTGCTCAATGTGCTGGTCAAAGACATGGTAGCCGCACAGATTGGGCAAGGCACCTAACAGTACAGTCAACCGGACACCAAACCACTGAGCTCCTATGCCGGTCACTTTCAACGCCCCTGAACGTCCGCCTTCCAAATCTAGTAACGTCCGCAAAGGGCACGGAGCTGCCGAAGAAGCGCGACTCACGCAGCATGAGACAACAAACGGCCATGAGCTGCCAGTCGCTATTCAAAGTGTAACGTCTGCAATGCAGCGATTGCTGCCATTGACCCCAGAAGACTTTCTGAATTTGCTCGGCGAAAACTAGTCAATGGATATGCGATATGATCAGATCATTTTCTAACTAAATAGCGGATTCGGATCACTGAAGTACCGCAGGTAACCAAAAATGATTGCACTGCTAATTGATGCAGATAACCTTTCGTCGCCGGAATGGGTTCAGGAAGCTGTAAATATACTTGAGCAAAACGAAGGTACCGTAGCCATCCGTAGGGCATATGGCAGCGCCGAAAACATGAAGGGGATCACAGAAGTATTGCGAATGAAAGCTATACGCCCATTCGTCAATCTGCACTTGTCAAAAAACACCACTGACATTTCATTAGCAGTAGATGCGATGGAGTTGGCCTGCATGACGCCACGCCCAAAGATGATCGTTATTGCATCCGGAGATTTGGATTTCGTTCCCTTGGTCGTGCGGCTACGGGAGCGCGGCATTAGAGTTTGTTGTATTAGTGAGCGTAGTAAGTTGTCTCAAGATGCGATCCCCGCCTACGATCAAGTCATCTATGTTGGAGCGGAAAAAGCGCCTACTTCCGCGCCAAAAGTACAAGGAGTTGTACCGACTACAGAGAAAATTTCTAGCGCGCCACCTAAAAAAGCGATAGCGAATACATCGCAAACCAAAAAAGTCGCACCAAAAGTGGTAGCTAAAAGTAAAGATGCGCCGAAAAAGGCGACCAAGACCGCCGCTGCGAGTTCCAAAACAGCTGTCAAGACTCATCAGGCGATTATTGCGGCACTACCAAAGATGCATGAGGGGCAATGGTTGGAGTTGTCCGAAGTAGCCAAGATACTTCACGACCAAAAAATCCTCGCCAAGAATGCGACTTCAACGAAGTTGTTTAGGCAATTCCCCCACCACTTCGAATTGATGCCAGTTGGCAAGCCCAATAAAGTCCGATTGATTAAACCTTAACTTTAGCCAAAAACGGCTGAATTAAAGTTGATGATGTGGAATACGGAATGGCAGCATTCAGTCTGAAGCGGCCGTTACTGGAAAGTCACCCAACGTCAACAAAGGGCACAAAGCAGGCATTCAATAACTCCAAGAATGAATCTGGGGGGAGTGGGCTAGATGATTTCTGACATCTGGCGCATCTCACCCCGTGCTAGTCGCTACTGTCCTTTCCGCTTGTAGAACCGTTTACCTTTCTTGCCTGGATTGGCCACCTCGATTGGCAGCATGTTGTGGACACTAAAGTACTTGATACAGCGTCCAAAATTGAGTCTGCTTATCCCCCAGAATTGGTGCCATATTGAATCGCCCCGGGAATCGCGGAGGCCATTTGATTTGAGTCAGGCGGTGACGGCCTGCTCGGTTTGACAGCGGTAGTAGTTTGCCTCAGCTTCGGCCGGAGGAATATATCCGATAGGCTCAAGCAATCGATGATGGTTGAACCAAGAGACCCATTCGAGCGTTGCAAGCTCGACGGCCTCCTTGGACTTCCACGGGCCGCGCCGATGAATGATTTCCGCCTTGTAGAGGCCGTTGATGGTCTCGGCGAGGGCGTTGTCATAGCTGTCGCCCTTGCTGCCGACGGAGGGCTCGATGCCGGCCTCGCCGAGACGTTCCGAATAGCGAATCGAAACATACTGGGCACCCCGGTCGCTATGGTGGATCAGCGTATTTCGGTCCGGTTGGCGGGCGTACAGGGCCTGCTCCAGCGCATCCAGAACAAAGTCCGTGTGCATGTTCTGGCTGACGCGCCAGCCGACGATGTAGCGTGCGTAAACATCGATGACAAACGCGACATAGACGAAGCCCTGCCAGGTCGAAACGTAGGTGAAATCCGCGACCCACAACTGATTCGGACGAGTCGCCGAAAACTGCCGATTGACGCGATCCAGTGGGCACGGCGCTGCCGGGTCCGGGCGTGTCGTCTTTACGGGTTTGCCGCGCATGACACCGCGCAACCCTTGCTGGCGCATGAGGCGCTCAACGGTACAACGGGCGACAGCAATGCCTTCCCGGTTGAGTTGCCGCCAGACCTTGTCCGCGCCATAGACTTGTAGATTGACCTGCCAGACGCGTTCTATCTCGCTGACCAGTATTTCATCGCGCCGGGCACGAGCGCAACGCAATTCCGGATTCCGCTGCCGGGCGGCATGGCGCCGATACGCGGACGGGGCAACCTGCAACTGCTGACAGATCGGCTCGACCCCGAAACGTTCCCGGTGCTCGTCGATAAAGGCCTTCACGATTTGAAGCGGCGGTCGAGCTCCGCCTGGGCGAAAAACGCACTCGCCAGCCGCAAGATCTCGTTGGCCTTCTTCAGTTCGCGATTCTCGCGCTCCAGTTGCTTGATCCGCTCCGCCTCCGCGGTGGTCGTCCCGTCACGCTGCCCGGTATCCCGCTCGTACTGCCTCACCCAGTTGCACAGCGTCTGCGTGCTGCAACCGATCTTCGGGGCAATCGATTCAATGGCTGCCCACTGCGATCCGTGGTCCCCGCGCGACTCGAACACCATCCGTACAGCACGCTCCCGAACCTCGGGGGAAAACTTCGTCGATTTCTTCATCATGGCTCCATCTTCTCAAAGAAGGGAGCCTCCTCAAAACCCGGGGCGATTCATATTTCCGTAGTGAAGAACGTCTCTGAGGAGACTTTTTTCGTCCAGTCTATACTGGGCAAATGTGCCTTGGCGATTTCCCATGCGAGATTGAAATCTGCTTCCGGAACCCAGAATTTTCCGGGCATGTACATACCGCGTTGCTTGCCAAATTTGCCACCGTGTTCATCAAATCTGATGCCATCCATTGGGTACATTGCGCGCTTTTCCATTCAATTCAGTTTTTGCGAAGGTGCTACCCCCCCACCCCCAACGGGGGGAGGAGTGGTAGGACGCTGATAAAATTTCGGCCGTTTATCAGTACAGATCGTCGTCCTCATCAGGATCCCGGAAGTGCTTACTGAACTTGTCCGGCTTGTCCTTTTTGAACGGAATTCGCCATTTATAGATTCCCTGAATTTTCTTTGGGTCGCCGTAGAGTTCGCGAAGAATGCTTCCGGCTTCCTTGCATTGCGGATTGCTAGGGCGGTCGATGCCGGTTTTTTGTAGTGCCTGTGTAGCGCTGTAGGCCTTCGGTTGCGTGATGTTGCCCGATTGATCAATTTCACCCATTAGGCGCTCTCGGACTGCACTGACAGCGCGATGCTCTTGGTTGAGTTTCTCCAGCAGAGTTTCTTCATGACGATCCAACCACCACCGTTCGCCATTCTGGAAATCCACGGCGATTTGTGCCCATAGTTGCTGCATGTCAATGGTATGTTGGTAGTCGATTTTCGTCACCGGAATGGTCCAGAAACGCGTATTCCCTGTCGCATCTACCAAAAACGCGTGGTCATTGACGGAGGCACAGAACACCGTACGACGCTGGTACTCCGAGTCACCACGTGCATATGGTTTCCTTAGTTTGTCACGATCAGTGGTGATGAAGCCCTTCAGCCTTGCCACGTCTTTCTTCAGGCTACTATCGAGTTCGCCGATTTCGACGATCCAATGGCTTACAGCAGTGATGATCGTGTCCTTGTTGCCTGCATCGAGGTGATGATCCAGCTTCAAGGCCAGTTCTCGAAGGATTAGATCGGTGATCAGCGCACGAAACCAACTGGTTTTGCCTATCGATTGGGGACCCTGGAGCGTGAGGATGCCACGCCCATAGAATCCTTGCGGCATCAAAGCGGCAGCAACACAACTAATCAGCCATCGATAGATCAGCACGTCTTTTAACGGCTTCGGATAGTCCTCTCGTTCCACCAACGTATTCAGGAATGGCTCAAGTCGATCAATACCGTCCCACCGCTTGCGCATGATCCAGTCGGCTACAGGATTGTGTGGGCTTCTATCAGCAATCGTTTCCAGGATGGCTGGTACAGGACCGGTACTCATCCGATTCAGCGACACCAGGCTGAGGATCGTGGTCAAGGCAACCTTGTCCCGATTGTCAGCGGTGCCCAACTGCTTGGCCCACATTACCTCAAGCTTCTTCTTGATGACGTTGTAACGGATGCCGATCCCATACATCTCGAGGAGATAAATGATATTCCCGATGGTTACTGGCGGAATGCCTTCATCCTTCAGCGGAGAATTTGGAAAGCTTGAAGGCTCCAGCGCTTGTACATGGTCAAGGTCTTGGCTTGTGATGCCTAAACTTGATGTGAAGACTGGAGAGGCTTCGATCGGTTGTGATGCGCTTTCGGCAATCTGCTCGAGGGGAAGGGGGGACCTCGGTGGATTGATTTCCCCTATGGTCGGTGAGACTTCGACTGCTACTTGCTTGTTCGGAGCTGAAAAGGAAAATTTGCTGATGTTGAACTTAGGGGACTCCATATTTGCCTCTTTCTTGGCGTTGTTAAGGAGCCTCTATTGGACTTGAGCGTTTAACGCTTCAAAGACCTACCGGTTATTTTCCGAAAACCATTGTGGCAGAAGGGAAAGCGAGCGAATTTTATGAAAACTTTCAGCGAAAGTTTGAAAGTTTCGTTAGAAACCCACTTTGTTGAAGGCTCTTTTGATCGTAGCTGGGTCAAGTGGTTTCACTCCTCCCCGCTTCATGATGCCAGCAGCAGTGAGTGATTGACCTACCTTTTGAGCAAGTAAGTCTTTTTTTATAAGCAGGGTTGGATCGTCAATGATCAACTGTCTGGCAAAGTATCTTGCTGGCGTGTACCAGGGGTACTCGGGTTTGGGGTCGTTTGGATCAGCAACCAGCCATAGTTTTATCGATGGCTCCGCTGGAGGGGTATCTTTGGGTTCAGATGACGAATCGCTTACGAGGGGTTGGTTGTCGAGTATCGAAATTTCATACGTTTTGAGTGCCCACTGATGAAGACTTTTCAGTGTGATGTGTATTTTGCCTGTCGCCAGAGTGGCACTTTGGTCAATACGCAGCTTCGGTTTGGGTTGTGACAGTTCATCTGCAATGTCGATCATGTATCGGCAGGCAAGTCCGGCCATGTTTTCCCAATTCTTGACCTCATTTTCCACTTCCAGAGCCAGTTCAAAATCATAGGCATTTACTGCATCAATATATTTTTTGCTGGCTTGCTCACGAAACTCCTGGATAAGAACTGCCACAGGGTCGGGGAGTTCAGGGAGATAGGGGAGTTGTTCTGCATCAGAAAGGCCATCGATCGTTACCTTTATTTTCTGGAGACGCGTACTTCCGCGAAGCCAGCCAAGCATTTTCGCTACTGCTTCATCTTGAGTACAACTTGGTCGGAGGTCAAAGAGTGCTGTGTCTTCTGTTTTCAGCATTTTCAAAGTTATCTGTTTCAATATGTGGATTTTAATCTAGGCACTAGAATTCATATTGCTGCATCCCTCTCCCCCTAATACGACAGGGAAGAAGAGGGGACACATCTAAGGACGTAGGTTTCAGTCAATTGCACCACGAATTGCCATTGATTCCGAATGTCGCATCGCAAACTCATACAGCCAGTGGTAGTGCTCCGCACATGTCTCGCCGAAAGCACATTCACCAAAGGATAGATTGCTGTATGCGTACAGACACGCAGTGATGCCGAGAGCCTCCGCCGACATGGTGCCTTCGTAGCCGTTGTCTGCAGTGATCTTAAACACATCATCTAGCGTTGGGGTCATCAGGAATCCGCCATTGCTGAGCGTATGAAATTCCCAATATCCTCCCTTGTAAGCAGGGGCAAGTTGGGTTGCGAATTGATACACCATAGGTTCGACGACCAGTGGATAGCGGATGCCGAAATGCGTGTCGGCAACATTCATACGTTGTGACTCAGGGACGATCTTGGCGGTGATGCGTTGGGATTTCGATTGCATGGTGACTCCTAGAGTTTGGTGAAACTGCTACCCCTCCCACCCCCAGCGGAAATCCAAGACGAGCGTATGCCTCCGGTCGATGCCGGATATGCTCAGGGTAGAACTTGGAATTGGCGCTACAGGGGGGGAGGGGAGGCAGCTTCGGGGGAGTTGCCTGCATTAGTGTCAGGCGCGCGCTACTTCGTCGGCTTTGGGAGTGGCCGAGCGGGTTGGTGCAGGTCAGTCTTGATAACGCAGGACTGCAAGGGAATGGACACAAGAGAATGCCGAGTCCAAATGCCAGTTTGCGATTGTGTTGACGGCGTTGATGATGCAGATGTCGTACATGATGCTTCCTTTCAGCGGGTGTAGAAAAAAATGATCCCCAAAATCATCAGCAGGACGATGAAGACGGGTAAAGAGACATAGAACAGAGCAGCCATGGCGATAAAGGCTAGGATGGTCTTGAAAGTGGCAAGGCAACTGATGACACAAAATCCAAGTAGTGCGGCGATGATCAATGTCATGCAGCATCCTTACTGGAGCGCTTCTTTTTCGACTGCTCAGCGGGGGGCTCAGCTTGCGCTGAGAGATCCGTATCACTGGCGATCATGGCTAACACCGATTGCCGAAATGCCTCGATGTTGCCGAGGATGTAGCCACTATCTTTTTCCGTGCCCGCCAGTACCAAGCCTTCTGACTTGAGTGCCGCGAACAGAAATGCCGGGCTGTTGGAAGACTTGCTGCGGAAGATCGGTTGCATGGCGCGAGAGGTAATCGGCTGGTCTGCAGCGTGCGCACTCAGCAGTTTCTCTATCAGTGCAATCGGCACCCAGTCGGCATTGAACTGTCCGTTGCCAGAGTTCTGGATGATCCGCACATGGATCTCATCAGCATGGCGGCCAATGTGGTAAGTCAGTTGAGAGCGATCGGATAGGCTTGGACAGGTGCCAATTTTGAGGATTCGGATTGGCAATTCAGGAGTAGCTACTTTCTTCTGCATACAATTTCCTTTGTGTGAGATGGCCGAAATTGGCCTTCATATAAGATGCTCCAATTCCCGATCGTCATTTCTACTGCCTTGGTGGCCAGCCATGTAGGCGGATGATTTCGAGTAGTGCCAATGCTTCGGCAAATGGGCGATCCAGACCGGCATCGAATTCCAGAATCCCGGCACGCTCGTGGAACTGCTCCTGCTGCTGAGTATCGAGACGACCAAGTAGATCGACGACTATGGGGTGCTGCTGTGTAGGCATGCCAGCCTCCAAATGAAAAGAGCCATCACTTGGATGGCCCTTGGGAGTGGGTGAATTGATCTTCGGTTGGTCATGGGCGGCTCACTGCTGGAGTTGCCCATGATCGACACATAGCCAACAGATCGGCGTCGATGCCTTCTTCGTCAGGGATAAGGAGGCAGGTAAAAGCCCCATCGTCACTGCTAATGAAGACCATTTCGTAGATACAACTGTGTTCATTTCGGTGTTCCTCCAAGATTTCGCTACAGGGTTGAAAGTCAGGATCGGTGTATGCCAAGTCATCGAACAGACCGGTCAGGATTGGGAATCCCGCCGCCAGCTCAATTTCAGAAACTGCCTCCCCTCCCTCCACAACGATGAATTCGCAGGGGGTGGCAGGGGGTGCATCCGGAGCCAACTGCCGGAATCTGAGTGCTACCAACTGTTGGATGGTTTGACTGGTGATCAGGGGTATATCTGATGCTTCGGTCACGATGATCATGTTGTTTCCATATATGGATTGCTGGGGTGGAAAGCGGGTAGGTGATTACGGCGGTGTCTCCTATGCCTGAGGTTAAAGAGCGGGCTGGTTATATATGTAGGTTGCATTGGTATTTCCTTTCTGATTGGACGAAAGAAAACGCCCCGAGGATTTCTCCAGGGGGCGCTGAGTTAGAAAGTGTTAAAGATGTTTTTGGTTAGCAGTTTTCGATTTCTACAGATGCTCCTGCTTTCATTAATTTATATTTGATGGTTGTTATTTCAGACGCCGATAGGCCGGAGGCTATTATGCAAGGTTGGTTCTTTATCAAATCGTTTGTGTCGTTAATTCCAAGTTCTAGGATTTCCCGGATGGCTGCCTTGACTTCTTTCTCATGGTTTCCGGTTGTTACAAGTTTAAGGGCATAGGTGTCGGAAGAGGTGAGTTCAATATGTGATCTTGGTCTTCCTGCGATTGGAATAGAGTTTTCTTGAAGTGATTTCTTAAACGATTCGATGGAGATTTTTATCGTTTTTGTATTTAATCTGCTGCTGAAGATTGCTCGAAGTATTATTATGATTGGACCAATTATTAATAATAACCCGAACGCTGTGTAGCTGTTGGTGATTGCAGATATGACGATTGCTACAAGTAAAATTCCGATTGATGACCAAGTGCTCATTTCCTCAAGATAGTCTATTTTTACAAACCATTTTTTTCCATCTATATGTGACAGGGTTGCCTCTGCGTAAATCGATTTACCTTGAAAATATAGCAGACTATCTTTCTGGAATCCTTTGATTGAATTGCTCAACTCATTCGCTAGGATTGTTCGAATTTCGTCAAAATTTAATGGGGTACTAAATTCTTCTGTAAATGATCTGTTGAATTCGGATCTATTGACTTTTGGCGATACTAGTGGGGGTGATTTGGCTGGAGGTGGCTCTGACCCCAGCACTTGTGTTGGATTAGTGTCTTGGTTGGGAGCAATGTTGATGGTAGGAATGGGAGTTTGAGCTTCGGGGATTGTGCTTTTGCAATGCTTGCAAAGCTTTGCATCTTTTTTGATAAGCTCCGCACAAAACGGGCATTTTATTTCGTCTGAATTGGAAGTGTTGTCTGTCGATTGGTTTTCGCTGTTCTTGAAATTTACAAATAGACCGGCAACGACCAATAGTGCACCTAATAGAAGGTACTTGCTGCGGTCTGCCATTAGACCAATATTATTGACTCGACCGTATCCACTTTCAACGGATACATCCATATTTAATGCCACAAGGAGAGTAATTGCTCCTATTATTATCAAAGGTTTTCCAAATCTATTCATTTTTGATGTACTCCTATGCGGAATGGGTTTCTTTGGGCTGATTGTAACGATTAACATGACTACGCGCTTGTTCTTTGTCACGAGACTTGCAACATGTCTCTTGTCGTCAAACAGTCATCTCTTCAAAACATTACTGGTCGCCTTATTCGTGCGCTTCGTGAGGATTTAGGCTGGTCGTAAGAGAAGCTGGGTGTTGCAATTGGTATCTGATGCTTTGGTAACGATGATCATGTTGTTCCCGTGTATGGGGTGCTGGGGTGGAAAGTGGATAGGTGGTTACGTTGGATTTTCTTTTGCGTCGTGCAATTGACTGGCTGCGGCTGATTTGTGGTTGATGCTGGGTGTGACATGGAGTGCGCCTTTCGGATAGGCAAAAAAAAGCCCCAAGGATTTCTCCTGGGGGCGTGGATGAGCTAGTTTGGATTGTCATGGCGGTCCGCCAGTGATCAAAAATGGAATTCCCAAGGTAACCATTAGGAAAACGAGCAGTCCGGATAGTGCGCAGCCAACAACTGCGAAGATGAAGCGTAGCGTGATTTTCAGGCAGCTATCCCAGAAACCTAGTGCTGGCATTTTGAGTAACGCCTGGCTAAATCCCGTATGGTCGGTAGTTACCCATTGCGCGAGGCTGACACCAGCTTGCTCTAGGTGTGGGATGGTTTTCTGAATTGCTTTTCCTGTACTAACAGTACAACGCTTCATCATCGGGCTAAGGTTGGATTTCTTGGCGCGAGGGGGCATGGTTTATGGACTTCTCATAAAAATGCCCCAGGCATCACAAGGATAGCTGGGGCTTCGTGGGGCTGCTTAAACTGAACGTCAGTCGATTAACCGGCAACGCCCGGCTTGCCGAGTGAGGTCCGGTTGATTGACTGGTTAGGCAACGCTCTCTGCTTTTGCGTTCGTAAATACGCACTTTTTGCTTGGCGTGTGGCTATCGAAAACCCTGTGCCATTTTAGCTTCGAGAACAGCTTGCCTTCCTTCTTCGTCATCTAGTTTTCGGATATCTCCAACGCGCATGCTGGACCATCCAATCGTTGAGCTCACCCCAACAAACACAACGCTCCCTGGTGTTGTGACAAGCCGCAGAACTCGTTCGTTCTCTGTAGCTGAAGCGGCAATCATCTGCGTGCCGGGCGCAGCAGATATTCGATGGTAGGTTTGCCCCGAAAGAGATCCTTGTGGCTGCCCGTTCAGCGTGATTTGGAACAGAGCTCTGGCTGAGCTATAGCCGCCGTTTTGAACAACATAGATAACAGACTTTCCTTCCTCGCCTTTGAACGTCTTAGCTTCGCTGTCAATTGCTGAAGGTGCTAGATCAATTGATGAACACGCTGAGAACAGTAGCGCAACGAATATGGTGAATGTATTTTTTATGGTGTGTGAGTTCATACTTTTCTCGTAAGCTGCTTGGGTTCGGGTGATCTGAAATTGGCCTAGCGTGCTAGGTAAGCTGCGCGTCCCAGCAGCCGAAGGCCGCGCCTTGACAGAAATTTTACGATTCAGTTACTTGGTATGCTGACTATCAGTATAACAACTCAAATATGCTAGCCGCGTTTTCAATTTCGCACTATGGGACAAAAATATGCGTATGACCGCTTATAGGATGAATGCCTGAATGCCTGAATGCCTGAATGGCTGCTTCTGGCTGCGGATGCGATTCGGCCAATAAAAAACGGACTCCCTTGCGAAAGTCCGTTGGGTAGTACCCGCCACAATTCCCGACTGAAAGTTACTTCCAGCCGAGACGCTTACATATCTCAGTGGTGAGCGCGGCCTAGTTTATGCAATACAAGTCCAACTTGGATCACACATCGACTCCGGAGGCAGTGTTTTTCCTGGAACTCTGAGCGCACTGCTACCCCTCCATCCCCCATGCTGCAGGACGGTAGGTTTCCAAAATTTCAGCTTTCAGTTTCTCGGGGTGGTGGTCAGGCCAGCTTTTCAGCCAGTCGCTCAACTTTCATGTGGCTATACCGTGCGAGGCAAGCCAATGTCTTGTGGCCGGAAATTGCAGCTACCTCGACCGTACTCAATCCACGTTCGTGCAAGCGGCTGACAGCCTCATGCCGTAGATCATGCCACCTCAGATTTTCAATTTCGGCACGTTTGCAAGCATGTTCAAATGCACTACGGACTGTCGGCATCGGTACAGGGAAGACATTGCCTTTTAGATCCCTAGGTAGTGCAGATAGAACTTGCACCGCCTTTCCGGACAGAGGGATCACTCGGTTGTCGCCATTCTTGGTGCCACGGAGAACCGCAATTCGTTTGCCAAGATCAACATCTGCCCATTTCAGCTTCAGTGCTTCACTTCTCCGGCAAGCGGTTTCGATGGAGAACTGGAACAGGGGCTTGATCCAACTGCTACGGCAGTTTTGGAATGTGACCAGTAGTCTTTCTTCTTCGTTGCCATTCAGTCTGCGATCTCTGCCTTGTCCTATAGATGGCTTACGAATTCCCCTGACTGGGTTGGTGATCGGATACGACCATTCCAGCCGGGCATGTTCAAAGACTGCTGACATGGCGCATAGATCATGTCTTGCCGTAATGGGTTTTACCGTGGTCAGACGACGATCACGAAATGCTGCCACGTCTGCTGATGTGATGGTTTTGATGTTCATTGTGGCTACCTTGTCGGCCTTGATGACGCCGAGACGATACTTTTCTTGAAATGCACCTCGTTTCGTCGGAGTGACTTCTTTCAGGTATCGATCGATTAGGTCGGTAAGGGTGGTTGTGGTGGTCTCGGCAACTTCATACTCGCCAAGATCCATTGAGCGTTCGATACCTCGTGCCCATCGCTGAGCATCCTCCTTTGTCTCAAATGCCTTGGAGAGCGCAGGGAAGCCTTGCCGTTGTATGCGGCACTGCCATTTGTTGGTTCTAAATCTGATTGATGCCATTGCAGACCTCCGAAAAGGACGTAGGCAGGACCGAGCGTGCTACTGACTTCGTGTGCTTTTTGATAACTGTTGCGAGGCATGTGCCATTGCGGTGGCGCTACCGGTGCTTCCCTAGAACTTGAAAACCGGCGTGGGGAAACCCATCGTGAGTTCGAATCTCACCGGACCCGCCAAAACTCCCTTTAAAGGGATCCAGGGTTCCGCGCCCTGATTGTCCAATGCAGACCATCATTACGCCTTCTCCCGTGAACCAACCTGCTCCCTACAGAATCAAGTACGAGGTTTATCCTGAAGACGGGATGTTTGTTGCTCGTTGTCTGGATATTGATGTAACCAGCGATGGGGCTACGGATGCAGAGGCAGTGGCCAATTTGCGCGAGGCGATTCAGCTGTATTTTGAGCGTAATGCCGAAGCCATGACCGCGCAGGCAGCAGAGGAATCGACTGATCAGGAAGTTTCAGGCGACTAGGTTTGTGACGGTCTGACTCGCTTTGCGGGATAAAGTCAGAGCTCCAGAAAATCGCCGACTTCCGTACTGCGGGCCATGGTGTCGGCGTATCCCAGGTCGATCAACGCCCGTGTATAAGGCTTCTCAAATAGCAGGTAGCTGGTCAGGGCGCCGCCACGTCGGTTCATTGCTCCGATACCGGTCAGCAGAGCCTTGACGGCCCACGGGAGTGCGGTTGCGTGTTCGGCGGCAATGCGATCAAGCCGTTCGGAGGGCGAAATCACCAAAGTTTTGATCGGACGCAGGCTGATCCCCGCGGTTTGGCGTACGTCGGCTGGAATTTTCGACAGGGTGTTGTTGATTCGCTGCATGCGCTCAATATCAACGGCCAATCCATCCAGGAAAATACTGGAAAGTGCATGGCCGGCAATTTGGGCAAGCGAGGGGTGTGTTTCAACGTGTCGTCGCTCCTGATGTTCGTTTTTTCTTCCCGCGCCAACGACCAGAATACGTTCTGCGCCAAGATGGATTGCGGGTGAGATAGGCGCTAGTTGGCGCATCGAGCCGTCACCGAAATACTCCCGGTGAATGCGTGTGGCAGGGAAAATGAAAGGGATGGCACTGGATGCAAGAAGGTGTTCGACGCCCAGTTCTGCGCGCAATCCGTGTCGCTGGATTCGTTCCCAAGGCTCGGCCGAAGGGTGCGCCTGAAAAAAGCTGATGCTTTCGCCTGACTCGTAGCCGGAGGCCGAGATGCTGACGGCGTGGAGGGCTCCTTTGGCGATGGCTCGGTCGATTCCCTTGAAGTCGAGGTGTCGGCTCAGTAGTTCCCGGAGTGGTGCATTGTCGAGCAGCGAACGTGGCGGATTTTGAACGATCCAGCCAAAGGCGAGCATGGATAGCCAGCGAGCTCCCGAAGCGCCAATCCCGAGAGGGTCTGCCCGATAAATATCGCCAGCATGCATGTTGCGCCAGATGTTGGCGAGCCGTGAGGCTGCTTTGCCGAAATTGTCAGCCAGGCAGGCAATCCCTGCTGCATTGATTGCACCAGCCGATGTTCCGCAAAGAATGGGAAAAGGATTGTGTCGCCGGTTGCTCGATAGTTTTGCGACTGCGAGCAGGAAGCCGGCCTGATAGGCAGCCCGGGCCCCGCCGCCGGTTAAAATGAGGGCGGTCCTGTCCCTGTTCAGCGTACCTGTTCGATCCATGATGGGTCTGGCCTGAAGTTTTCAATCCAGCCCGGTAATTGATTGGCAGGCATGGGGCGGGCGATACCGTAGCCTTGGGCGTGGTAGCAGCCCATTTGCATGAGGCGGCAACCGTGTGCCGCAGTTTCTACACCTTCTGCAATGACTGTGCGCTGGAAGGCTTTGGCTAAACCGATGATGCCTTCGACAATGGCCAGATCTTCCGGGTCGGCCAGCATGTCGCGAATGAAGGATTGGTCGATCTTGAGGGTTCGTGCGGGCAGGCGCTTGAAGTAGGTCAGCGATGAGTAGCCTGTGCCGAAATCGTCGAGCGCAAAGGAGACGCCGAGTGCCTCACAGCTTCGAATGATGTTGCTGACTTCGATGATGTCATCCAGCGCGGCTGTTTCGACAATTTCCAGTTCCAGCCAGGAGGGGGGAACGTGACGGTAAAGGCTGAGCAGTTCCTTCAGGCGGGCAACAAATGTTTCTGCCTGGAATTGTCGGGCGGCAATATTGACGCTGATCGGAACCGTGAGCCCCATTTTTTGCCATATCGCCATTTGTTTGAGGGCTTGCTCAATCACCCAGTCGCCCAGAGTGACGATTGTTTCGGTGTTATCGATCAAGGGCAGGAATTCGCCAGGTGGAAGCAAGCCCTGCTCGGGATGTTGCCAGCGGATCAATGCTTCTGCCCCTGTTATCCGACCGTTTCGCATGTCTACCTTGGGTTGGTAGAACAGTACAAACTCTTCGGCCAGAAGTGCCGACTGGATGCGCGAAATTTGTGCGTGCTCCGAGCGCATCTTGTGGTCAAGGTCGGCATCGAAGAAATGGTAACGGTTCCTGCCAGCCTGTTTGGCCACATACATTGCCTGGTCGGCATGGCGTAGCAGGACATCGGGTTCGGAAGTGTCATTGGGATAGAGTGTGACGCCGATGCTGGCCGAGATCAGAATGTTCTGGCCCTTGATGCGATATTCACTGGAAAGTGCCCCGAGTACCCGAAGCAAGGCAGCTTCGCATTCGCCAAAATCATCGGCGCGCAACAGCAGTGCAAATTCGTCGCCACCCAGGCGAGCTACCGTATCGCCGCTGCGTACCGTACTGCGCAAACGGTTGGCCACTTCGATTAACAGGGCGTCGCCTGCATCGTGGCCAAAATTGTCATTGACCGGCTTGAATCCGTCGAGGTCAAGATAAGCAACAGCCAGAAGTTCATTCATTCGCTTGGCCTGCTGCAGTGATTGCTGCATCCGGTCTGCCAGCAGGGCACGATTGGGCAGGCGGGTCAGGCTGTCGTAATGAGCCATTGCCTCCAGTTTTGCCTGGTGCTCCTTGAGTGCCGTGCTGTCGGAGAAAATGAATATGTAGTTGGTGGTTTCGCCCGCAAGATTACGCACGGCGCTGGCCGTGAGCTGTTCCGGAAAGTGGCTGCCTCCCTTTCGTGTGCCGGTGACTTCGCCCCGCCAGTGCCCTTGTTCGTGCAGTGTCTGCGCGATCTCATCCTGGAAACGTCGGGTGTCATCGTCAACATATTGCAGACGCAAATCCTGGCCGAGTAGCTCGCTGCGACCGAATCCGGTCAACTCGCTGGCCATCGGATTCAGATCGATGATCTGCCAGTTCGGGGCGGTGATGATGATGCCTTCGTGTGCTTCGGCAAAAACGCTGGCCGAAAGTCGTAATGAGTCTTCTGCCAGTTTGCGCTGGGTGATGTCGTTAGCCGTACCGCGGTAGCCGGCAAAGGCGCCGGCGTTATCGAAGAAGGGCTCGCCGTGGACCTGGAAGTAGCGTAATGAACCGTCCGGGAAATAGAGGCCGTATTCCAGGCGGCGGAACGATTCGTGAGCTTCAAGTTGGGCCCGGTGGGCGGTCCATTGTTCGGCGGTCAGCGTGGTCTTGAGTTCCCAGCGCTGCTGCCCGCGCAGCCATTCGGCAACATGCTGGAACTTGTTGTTCAGGCTGCCTGAAGGAGGGACTGAAAAACGGAAATCGCTGTCCTGTTCCCAGTAGTGGTCGGTAGACAGGTTGAGCAGGCTTTTGAAGCGGGCTTCCGAATTGCGAAGCGCCTTCAGCTGCTGCTCGATTTTCTGGGTCATCTGGTTGAAGGTGCTGGCCAGTTGGCCGACTTCGTCGTTTGATTCGATATTGAGGTTGAAGTTGAACTGGCCTTTGCCCACCGCTTCGCTGGCTTGCTGCAAGCGCCGCAGGTGGCGGGTCAGCCAGATGGCCAGCGCCGAAAGCAGGGCGATCGAGAGCAGGATTTCGAGGGCGGCAATACTCAGGCTTTGCCGGCCAAGGTGCTGCCTGGCTTCGTGCAGGAAGCTGGTCGAGACGCCGAAATGTAGCTGGCCGTAGATCTGCCCGGAAAGGGTGATCGGAATGCGCGTGTCAAAGCGTTTTTCCTGTGTGCCGAGATTGATTTCTGGCTGTTCCGGGGGCGGCGGTGTTTCGAGGTCCCAGCCATCGGCGAGCAGCACCTTGCCTTGGGGGTCGGTCAGCAGAAAATACTGGATGCCATCGCTCCGCCGACTCTGGCGGAATACATCGGCAATCGGCGCATAGTCCTGGCTGGCCAGCGCCGGCCCGAGCGATGCATTGAGTAGTACGGAAATTTCCTGAAGACGAACCTGCGATTGCTTTTGCAGGGTTTCGTCCATCAGCCTCAGGCCGTTCCAGACAAGCATGGCAAGCATGACAACTTCGACGAGCACGCTCGCCAGCACGAGTTTCCAGCGCATGGAAAGGCCGCTTGCTTTGCTCATAGGCCGAGTTGCTTCCGGGTTTCCGGCAAATAGCTGTCAAGGCGCTTCATGAAGGCTTCGTCAGTGGCTTGTATGCCAAGGTAGCGACTTTTTTCCAGGAAGTTGCTGCCCTCGGTGGTTGCCGGAAAGGCGAGCAGGGATTTTTGGGCCTGTTCGCGGACCGTCGTATCAAGCAGCGGGCTGGCCAGAAGAATGACGTTGGGCAGCGCTTCCGAGCGGAACATGCTGCGTACCGCGTTGCGTTGGTCCTCGGGGCTCTGGTCAAGAGTGAAATGGGCAATGATGGCTGCGTCGGCCTCGCCGCGGGCAACCGCGAGAATGCCGCTATTTTGTGAGTTGACCGCAATATATTGCACATCCTTTTCCTGGATGCCCTGATCAGCAAGAATCTTGCTCATGGCGATATTGACCAGAATCGAGCGGTCGGTCACGGCAATGCGTTTGCCGCGTAATTCGCCGAGGCGCTGGATCGGCGAATCCTTGCTGACTACCATGGCGGCATGCAGCGGGCCGGTAAACCGCGTCAGCGGGAGATAGCCGCCTTCCACCTGGGCCAGCCGCGCTTGGTGTGCTGCGGTAATGATCAAATCAAAGTCGGGTTTGAGTGTGCGTCGAGCAAAGCTGCGGACGTCGGGGGCCGTGAACAGGGCGACCGAGCGCCCGGTATCTTTTTCCAGTTGCAGTCGCAAGGGTTGGAACAAGGCAATCAGGACGTTGGGTGTCAGGTAGGGAATGACACCGATCCGCAGGGTTTCCTGTTGCGCCTGTATTCCCGTCATGCCGAAGCAGAGCGCGATGAGCGCACCCCAGTAGCGTATTGCTTTCATTGTCCCTCCTGGTGGCATCTTCGCCGATGCTTTTGCAGCAGTATAGGAGGAACGTCCGGCCAGCTCAATCCAGGCGGGCGCGGACGGCATCCGCCCAGCAGTTGGGCGTTTCGTAGAGACGAACTTGTTCCAGTTGCAGGTGATTGCCGTAGGTGTCGCGGTAGACCGCATCAAGACGCTCAAAAGCGATTCGGGCAAGATTTTCGGCGGTGGGGACCCGGTCGAGAATGACCGTTTTGTGGCCGGGCAGGGCGTTCAGGAAATCAACAATCGCCGTGTCGCCCGAGAAGGCCAGGAAAGCGTGATCCCAGGCGTCCACCAAATGCGTTTTGGCCAGGTCCTTGACCTGTGAAAAATCCATCACCATGCCGTTGGCTGCGTCGCCGGCCTTGTTGATGATGCCGCCGGAGAGCGTGATTTCGATGGCGTAGCGGTGCCCGTGCAGGTGGCGGCACTGGCTTTTGTGATCCGGGATGCGATGCCCGGCATCGAACTCGAGGCGGCGAGTGATGAACATGGTAGTGGCCTTCAAATGGGGCGCTGATTATACAATGCGCCATGCTTACAACAGACGATCATCGCCGTGACAGCGCCGGGCTGCTTTATGTCTACCCGGTTATTTCACGCCGCGCCGGCGGGGTTTCCGTTGGTATCAACCTGAATATCAACAATGCCTGCAATTGGGCGTGCCTTTATTGCCAGGTTGACAACCTGACACGCGGCGGCCCGCCGCCCGTTGATTTGTCGCGCCTGGAGCGCGAGTTGCGGTTGTTTCTGGATGATGCGCTGCACGGTGACTTCATGCAGCGCCAGGTGCCGGCAGAGGCGCGACAACTGGTCGACGTGGCTTTTTCGGGTAACGGAGAGCCGACCAGTGCTGCCGAGTTCAGTGAGGCAATTGATCGTGTCGGACAGGTCATGGCTGATTACGGTCTGCAGGGCAAGCTCCCGCTGCGCCTGATCACCAACGGCAGTTTCCTGCATCGTCCCGAAGTGCAGTCCGGAATCCGCCGGCTTGGCTCTCTGGGGGGCGAGGTCTGGTTCAAGGTTGACCGGGTTGATGCGCCGGGTGTCGAGTTGGTCAATGGTGTGCCGATGTCGGCCGACAAAATTGCCCGCAACCTTGCCATTTGTGCTGCGCAGGCGCCGACCTGGGTGCAGACATGCTGGTTTGCGCTGGATGGCGAGGCGCCTCCGGCTTCCGCCAGGGAAGCATATTGTGCCTTGCTCAACGGCTTGGCTGGCCAGCTGGCCGGTGTTCATCTCTACGGTTTGGCCCGTCCCTCGATGCAGCCCGCGGCACCGCGTCTGGGGCGACTGCCGACGGATGTGCTTGAGTCCTTCGCCGGGCAGATCAAAAAAGAAACGGGCATCCGGGTGGTGCTTTCCCCGTAATGCCCGTTGTTGCGGTCGACGGCCTTTACAGGCCGAATTTCACGCGGCCTTCTTGGTACGCGTGCGCGCCGATTTCTTCAGGGACTTGAACAGCTCCGGTTCCTGAGCCTTCAGGTACTCGAGGACTTCCCAGTCGTCACGCTTGATCGACTTGATGTCGATCTGTTCAACGTGCACCAGGCGGAGCAGTTCGCGCACCGGCTTGGGCATGTTGCGGCCGCTCTCATAACGGGAACCGCCGCTCTGCGTCACGCCGAGGGTGGACCAGAACTGCTGTTGGTTGAGGCCAAGCTTGCGACGAATTTCACGAGCGTCGATTTTTTCGATGGTCTTGACTGCGGTCATATCCATTCTCCATACGCGATTGTTGTAGGGGTACCCAAGCCGACTAAAGTGATATGACTTAGGTAATATGACCAAGTGTATAGATGCTTATGACGTACCGCAAGTGCAAATGCCATATTTTTTGACGTTTTTTTTGTAAAAAACCATTCCATTCATGGGGTTGATCCTGCGCTTTCCTGCTCTTGCCTTGCAGCAGCGGCTTTTTGGGAGGCGGCCTTTGCGAAAACAGCCTGATGCACTAAGATCGCCACGATATAAATTATTTTGGAGACGCCGCCATGCAAGTGCGCGAAATCATTCAGCTCAAGGGCGGAACCCTCTACACCGCAACGCCCCAGCAATCGCTGGCCTCGGCAATCGATACCATGGCTGATCTCGACGTCGGTTCTCTGGTAGTGATGGATGCCGGAAAAATGGCCGGCATGCTGACTTTCCGTGAGGTGCTCAAGGCCATGAAGGCCCATGATGCCTGCCCGGTTGGCGTGACGGTCGGAGATGTCATGGTCAAGGATCCGGTCACAGCCTTTCCTGATATGCCGGCCAACGAATTGCGTCGTCTGATGATCGAAAAGCACTCGCGTTATTTGCCGGTGCTCGATGGCCACCTGCTGATGGGTGTGATTTCCTTCCTTGATGTTGCCAAAGCCGTGCTTGAGGAACAGAGCTTCGAAAATACGATGCTCAAGAACTACATCAAGAACTGGCCGGACGAACCGTCTGCTTGATCGCCCGATCGAAAAAAGCAGCTTTGGCTGCTTTTTTTATGCCCGGCTTTTAGCGGCTATCCCAGCCGTAGCGCTTTGTTCGTTGCCAGCGATTATCGGGTTGCTGGCGTGGGTTTGGCCCGGCTTGCGATGCTCTTTTGCCGGTGGGTGGCATGGTCGATGGCTTTGCTGCGGTCGACGGGGCGGGCGGGGGCTTTTTGTTGGGCATGTTAAACTCCTGCTTCCATTTTAGATTCCAGCCTCCCATGTCCGGCAATACTTTTGGCACGCTTTTCACCGTTTCGTCCTTTGGCGAATCCCATGGTCCTGCAATCGGTTGCGTGGTTGATGGTTGCCCACCCGGACTTTCGCTGTGCGAGGCAGATATCCAGGCTGAACTGGATCGCCGCAAGCCGGGTACTTCGCGTCATGTCACGCAACGTCGCGAACCGGATACGGTGGAAATCCTCTCTGGCGTCTTTGAGGGCAAGACCACCGGCACGCCAATCGCTCTGCTGATTCGCAACCAGGATCAGCGCAGCAAGGATTACGGCAATATTGCCGAAACCTTCCGGCCCGGCCATGCCGATTACACCTATACCCAGAAATACGGGTTTCGCGACCCTCGGGGTGGCGGCCGTTCTTCGGCGCGCGAAACGGCCGTGCGCGTTGCCGCAGGGGCAATTGCCCGCAAGTGGCTGAAAGAGCGCTACGGTGTGACGATTCGCGGCTGGATGAGCGCACTTGGGCCGATTGAAATTCCCTTCCTGAGCGCCGATGCAATCGATGGCAATGCCTTCTTTGCACCGAATGCCGATATCGTTTCCGACCTCGAAGCCTATATGGACAGCCTGCGCAAATCGCTGGATTCGGTCGGGGCCAAAATTACCGTGACCGCCACCGGCGTCCCGCCAGGTTGGGGTGAGCCGGTCTACGATCGCCTTGATGCTGAAATTGCCTACGCGATGATGGGCATCAATGCCGTCAAGGGGGTCGAAATCGGGGCTGGTTTTGACTCGGTGGCTCAAAAAGGCAGCGAACATGGCGATGAAATGACGCCGCAGGGTTTTGCCAGCAATCACGCCGGCGGTATTCTGGGTGGTTTGTCCACTGGTCAGGAAATCATCGTCAATATGGCGATCAAGCCGACATCGTCGATTGCCCAGCCGCGTCGTTCGATTGATGTGCACGGCCAGCCCATTGAAGTAGCGACCCAGGGGCGGCACGATCCCTGTGTTGGCATTCGTGCGACGCCGATTGCCGAAGCCATGATGGCGCTGGTGCTGATTGATCATGCCCTGCGTCATCGTGCTCAGTGTGGCGATGTCGTCTGCTCGACGCCGCGGATTCCGGGCGAAATCGCCTAAGATTTTTAGTTCTGCGCCGCTTTCGAGTGGCGTTGTTGAAAATAGGGAGAAAAAAATGCAAGTCGAACATCACGACCTCCATCATGAATTTCCTGAGATGGTTGACGCTATTCATGCCCTCAAGGTTGGCAATGCGCATTTTGCCAAGCTGTTTGCTTCATATCACCGCCTGACCGGCAAGGTGGAGGATCTTGAAGAGCACGACATGCCGGTGGCTGATTTCACCATCGAAGACATGAAGAAGCAGCGCGTCAAGCTCAAGGATGAGCTCTATCACATGCTGCTGGCCTATCGCTCCGGTCAACAGGCGATCAAGGCCTAAATCGGGAGGCTGCCGATTCGATGCATCCGGTAAAATCGCCGGATGCATGCACTGCCTCACTGGCGCCTTTCGGGCTACTACTTTTTCTACTTCGCCTTCATCGGTGCGTTCTCGCCCTATTTCGGGCTCTATCTCCAATCCCTGAATTTCTCTGCCTGGGACATCGGCCTGTTGATGTCGCAGATGCAGTTGATGCGCCTTTTTGGTCCCAATCTCTGGGGCTGGCTGGCCGACCGTTTTGGTTACCGGGTCGGCATCATCCGTCTGGCTGGCATCATGGGGCTGACCGGTTTCTCCGCCTTTTTCTGGATCGATCGCCTGCCCGGCATGTTACTTGCCATGGCAGTACTGGCTTTTTTCTGGAGTGCCGCACTACCGCTGGTCGAGACGTTGACTTTTGACCATCTACGCGAAGAGCGCGGGCGCTACAGCCGGATTCGGCTTTGGGGTTCGGTCGGCTTTGTCGTTGCTGTCATGGCAACGGGGGCCATTCTTGATTATGCCCCGCCGATCGCTGTGCTCTGGGTTTGCTGGGCAGTTCTCTGCGGCATTCTTGGTTTGGCAGCCACGTTGCCGGAAGCGCCGCAAATGCCGCATGCCCGCGGTGAAATTCCGATTCGCACTATTCTCCGTCAGCCCAGGGTCGTGGCTCTGATGGCCGCCTGCTTTGCCATGTCGGCTGCGCATGGCGCCTTCTATGTCTTCTATTCCATTCATCTCTCCGGGCATGGCTACAGCAAGACCGAAGTCGGGGCGCTGTGGTCGCTCGGTGTGCTGGCCGAGATTGTTGTTTTCATTCTGATGGCACGTTTGTCGCGCCGGTTTTCGCTGCGTGTCATCCTGCTTGCCAGTTTTGCCGCTGCCGTCTGGCGTTTCCTGATGATGGGCTGGGGCGTCGAGTCGGTAGCTGTGATGATCCTGGTTCAGTTGCTGCATGGCCTCACCTTCGGCTCGTATCACGCGGCGAGCATTGCGGCGGTCAACCTGTGGTTTCCGGGGCGCGCCCAGGGGCGGGGGCAGGCGCTTTACTCCAGTTTGTCGTTCGGCGCTGGCGGCCTGCTTGGTGCGCTGATCGCCGGGCGAACCTGGGATCAGGTCGGCGCTGGCTGGACGTTTACGCTGGGTGCGGTCTTTGCGCTGGGCGGATTTTTGCTGGTCTGGCGCTGGGTGCGTGGCGATGCCGCGGTCGACATGCCCGGCCGGGCAAAAAAAGCTGATCCTGTGACATAATTCAACGCTTTACGGCCCCTTTGAAGCGATCCATGTCGAAGACCCTTTACGACAAGCTCTGGGAGAACCACGTTGTCCACGTAGAAGCGGATGGCACGGCGCTCCTTTATATCGATCGTCACCTCGTGCACGAAGTGACCAGTCCGCAGGCTTTTGAAGGCCTCAAACTGGCCGGGCGCAAGCCTTGGCGCGTTTCCTCCATTGTTGCCACGCCGGACCACAACACGCCGACCGACCATTGGGAAGAGGGGATCAAGGATCCGATTTCCCGTCAGCAGGTTGAAACGCTGGATGCCAATATCCGCGAAGTCGGTGCCTTGGCGTATTTCCCGTTCAAGGATCAGCGCATGGGGATTCTCCATGTCGTCGGCCCTGAAAATGGTGCGACGCTGCCCGGCATGACCGTTGTTTGCGGCGATTCGCACACCTCGACGCACGGCGCTTTCGCCTGCCTGGCGCACGGCATCGGTACCTCCGAAGTCGAACACGTGCTGGCCACCCAGTGTCTGCTGCAAAAGAAATCCAAGACCATGCTGATTGCCGTCGAAGGCAAGCTCGGCAAGGGCGTGACAGCCAAGGACGTGGCGCTGGCCGTGATTGGCACCATCGGCACGGCCGGTGGTACGGGTTATGCCATCGAGTTCGGCGGCAGCGCCATCCGTGGCCTGAGCATGGAAGGTCGGATGACCCTGTGCAACATGGCCATCGAAGGCGGCGCCCGGATGGGCTTTGTCGCGGTCGACGACAATACGATCAATTATTTGAAGGGTCGTCCCTTCTCGCCGACTGGCGAAACCTGGGACAAGGCCGTGGCCTACTGGCGCACGCTGCACTCCGATGCCGGCGCACAGTTCGATCGCGTCGTTACCCTGAAGGCTGAAGAGATTCGCCCACAAGTGACCTGGGGAACCTCGCCGGAAATGGTCGTGGCGATCGACGCCACGGTGCCCGATCCGGCCAAGCAGGCCGACCCGGTCAAGCGTGAAGGCATGGAGCGGGCGCTGCAGTACATGGGCCTCAACCCGAATACGCCGATCAACCAGATTGCAGTCGACAAGGTATTCATCGGCTCCTGCACCAATTCCCGTATCGAGGATTTGCGCGAAGCGGCATCGGTGCTCAAAGGGCGCCATATTGCCGCGAACATCAAACTCGCACTGGCCGTGCCGGGTTCTGGTCTGGTCAAGCGTCAAGCCGAGGAAGAAGGGTTGGACAAGGTTTTCGTCGCAGCTGGTTTCGAGTGGCGTGAGCCAGGTTGCTCGATGTGTCTGGCGATGAATGCCGACCGTCTGGAGCCGGGCGAGCGTTGTGCTTCGACGTCGAACCGCAATTTCGAAGGCCGTCAGGGTCCTGGCGGCCGGACGCATCTGCTTAGCCCAGCCATGGCAGCGGCTGCCGCCATCGCCGGCCGTTTCGCCGACGTGCGCGAAGTGCTTTAACGGAGTCGGGTCATGCGCGTTGTCTTGTTCGCATGGATGGCGTTGATTCTTTCCGCTTGCAATACAGCGCAGGGCGTCAAGAAAGATGTCGAGCGTGGTGCGGAAGTGACTGGCGAAGCGCTGCAAAAAGGGGGCGAGGCCGTCGGTAACGCCCTGAATAAAACAGGTGAAGTCGTCGGCGGCGCTCTGCAAAAGAGCGGCGAGGCGGTGGGCAGCGCCTTGAAGAAATCAGGCGATGCCGTGCAGAAAGTGGTGGAGTAATGGATAAATTCGTTCGTCTGGAAGGTTTGGTAGCACCGCTCGACCGTAACAACGTCGATACGGATGCCATCATCCCCAAGCAATTTCTCAAGTCGATCAAGCGTTCCGGCTTCGGTCCGAATGCCTTCGACGAATGGCGCTATATGGATGTCGGTCAGCCTGGGCAAGATAATTCTGGCCGTCCGAAGAATCCGAATTTCGTGCTCAACCAGGAACGCTACCAGGGCGCGCAGGTACTGCTGACGCGGGCCAATTTCGGCTGCGGCAGTTCGCGCGAACACGCGCCGTGGGCATTGCTGGATTTCGGCTTTCAGGCAATCATCGCCGAGTCGTTTGCCGATATTTTCTTCAATAACTGCTTCAAGAACGGTATTTTGCCGATTGTCTTGCCGGCCGCTGAAATCGAGGCGCTGTTTCAGCAAATCGAAGCGACTCCGGGCTACAAGCTGGTCGTCGATTTGCCGTCGCAAGCGGTGATTCGTCCGGATGGCTATGGCATTCCGTTCGAAATCGATGCCTTCCGCAAGGAATGCCTGATCAACGGCTGGGACGATATCGGCCTGACCTTGCGTCATGCCGAGATGATTCGCGAATTCGAAGCCAAGCGTCGTATCAGCCAGCCCTGGCTGTTTGCCTAACAAGGAAAAGCAATGAAGATCTGTGTTTTGCCGGGTGACGGCATTGGTCCTGAAATTACTGCCGAGGCAGTGCGTGTTCTCAACTCACTTGATCTCAAGTTCGAGATGGAGGAGGCGCTGTTGGGCGGTGGCGCGGTCGACGCAACCGGCAACCCTTATCCTGAAGCAACGCAAAAGCTGGCGCGTGAAGCCGATGCCGTGCTGCTCGGCGCCGTTGGCGGGCCGCAATGGGATACGCTGCCGCGTGAAAAGCGCCCGGAGCGCGGTCTGCTCGGGATTCGCAAGGACCTGAACCTGTTCGCCAACCTGCGTCCGGCAATTCTCTACCCCGAACTGGCCAATGCCTCGACGTTGAAGCCGGAAGTGGTCGCCGGTCTGGATATCCTGATCGTTCGCGAACTGACCGGCGACATCTACTTCGGCCAGCCGCGCGGCGTGCGTGAGGAAAACGGCGAGCGCGTCGGTTTCAACACCATGGTCTATAGCGAGTCCGAGATTCGTCGTATCGGTCATGTTGCTTTCCAGGCTGCGCAAAAGCGCAACAAGAAGCTGTGCTCGGTCGACAAGATGAACGTGCTGGAATGCACCCAGCTGTGGCGCGATGTGATGATCGAAGTCGCCCACGACTACCCGGATGTCGAACTCAGCCACATGCTGGTCGATAACGCCGCGATGCAATTGGTCAAGGCGCCGAAGCAGTTCGACGTGATGGTCACCGGCAACATGTTCGGTGACATCCTGTCTGACGAAGCATCGATGCTGACCGGTTCGATCGGCATGCTGCCTTCCGCTTCGCTGGATGACAAGAACAAGGGCTTGTACGAGCCATCGCACGGTTCCGCCCCGGATATCGCCGGCAAGGGCGTCGCCAATCCGCTGGCGACCATCCTGTCGGCAGCGATGATGCTGCGTTACACTTTTGGTCTGGAAGAACAGGCACTACGCATTGAAACTGCGGTCAAAAAGGTGCTCGCTCAAGGTTATCGTACCGGCGACATCTACGAGCGTGGCACCAGCAAGGTGGGCACCAGGGAAATGGGCGACGCCGTGCTTGCCGCGCTGGCGTCGTAAACCAAAACACCGGTTCGTGCGTTAAACGAAGGTTATATACGGAGAGTAAGTCATGAAGAAGGTTGGTCTGGTCGGTTGGCGTGGCATGGTTGGTTCCGTGCTGATGCAGCGCATGGTTGAAGAGGGCGATTTTGCCTACATCGATCCGGTGTACTTCTCAACGTCCGCTGCTGGCGGCAAGGCACCGGTGTTCGGCGGCAAGGAAGCCTCCCTGCCGTTGCAGGATGCTTCCTCGGTCGACGCGCTGAAACAGTGCGAAATCATCATCACCTGCCAGGGTGGCGACTACACCAAGGAAGTTTTCCCCAAGCTGCGTGCGGCTGGCTGGAATGGCCACTGGATCGATGCTGCTTCGGCATTGCGCATGGCTGATGATGCCGTGATCGTGCTTGACCCGGTCAACATGAACGTCATCAAGGACTCTCTGAGCAAGGGTGGCAAGAACTGGATCGGCGGCAACTGCACCGTATCCCTGATGCTGATGGGCCTCGGCGGGCTGTTCCAGAACGATCTGATCGAATGGGCTTCGTCCATGACCTATCAGGCCGCTTCCGGTGCTGGTGCACAAAACATGCGCGAGTTGATTTCGCAAATGGGCGCCATCCACGCCTCCGTGGCCGATCTGTTGGCCGACCCGGCTTCCGCCATTCTCGATATCGACCGCAAGGTTGCCGAGACGATTCGTTCCGATGCCTTCCCGAAGAAGAACTTCCGCAACACCCCGCTGGCTGGTTCGCTGATTCCGTGGATCGATGTGCCGGTCGAAGGCGGCCAGTCCAAGGAAGAGTGGAAGGGCGGCGCCGAGTGCAACAAGATTCTCGGCAAGCCGGCTTTCCGTAGCGCGGGTTCGATCCCTATCGATGGCCTGTGCGTGCGTATTGGTGCAATGCGTTGCCACAGCCAGGCGCTGACCATCAAGCTCAAGAAGGATGTGCCGCTCGATGAAATCAGCGACATGCTGGCCAAGGCCAATCCGTGGGCCAAGGTCGTGCCGAATGATCGCGAGATCTCCGAGCGCGAACTGACCCCGGCCGCCGTGACTGGCACGCTGACCGTGCCGGTCGGCCGTCTGCACAAGATGGCGATGGGCCCGGAGTACCTGGCAGCCTTCACCTGTGGCGACCAGTTGCTGTGGGGCGCGGCCGAGCCGCTGCGTCGCATGCTGCGCATTCTGCTGGATGCCTGATCGGCCAGATTGATCCTGTATCGTCAAAACCGGGGCCAAGTGCCCCGGTTTTTGTTGTTGGGTTCGCGTCATATCGCCGCTCGCTCAGAAGGCGGTTTAGCTTGCATTGCTAAGTCCATGATGTTAATTTGAAAGTCCCAAAATTCGACGCTCAGGGTTTCGCCGTGAACGAAACTAATCGCTCCAAATTCAAAAAGCATGCAATGGCGCTCGCAGTCGCTTCTTGCATGTCGCTCGCGCCATGTATTTCCGAGGCTGCGGGGCTAGGAAAATTGACTGTACTTTCCGGTCTCGGACAGCCTTTGCGGGCTGAGCTCGAGGTTGCCGCCAATCGTGAAGAACTGGTTGGCATGACGGCTCGTCTTGCGCCGCAGAGTGCATTCCGTCAAGCCGGAGTGGATTATTCGTCGGTGTTGAATGACCTGCGCTTTAATGTGGAAAAGCGTCCTGACGGGAAGTCTGTTGTAAAAGTTACTTCGGAAAAGCCGATCAACGAACCTTTCCTCGATTTCTTGATGGAATTGAACTGGCCGGCCGGTCGTCTTGTTCGTGAATACACTTTCTTGCTGGATCCACCGGAAATTGCTGCAAAACAGGTAGCCCGACCTGTTGCTGAGGCGCGTGTGGTTGAAACGGTACGTGGTGGCGGTGCTCAGGTCGAGCGAACCGAGCGTGCCGAACGCCCGCCTGAGATTGCCGAGCGCCCCAAGGTCAGCAAACCAGCTGCCCGCCCTGTTGTGGAAGACAAGCCCCAGCCGGTGCCGGAGAAAAAAGCGACAGAGCCTGCTGATGGGCGCGTCGTTCACTCGGGCGATACCTTGCGCAAAATTGCAGCCGAGACACGCGTCGAAGGTGTTTCTCTCGACCAGATGCTGGTCGGGATTTTTCAGAAGAACCCCGATGCCTTCATCGGCAACAACATGAATCGCCTGAAAGCCGGCGCAATTCTTGGTTTGCCTGAAAAGACCGAGCTTGAATCCCTGTCGGATGCCGATGTGAAAAAGGTGCTGGTCGCTCAATCGGGTGACTGGAATGCCTATCGCCAGAAACTGGCCTCCGCAACAGCCAAGGCGCCAGTCAAGGAAGAGTCGCTGGGTCAGGGCAGCAGTGGAAAGATTGCCGCCAAGGTTGATGAAAAGGCTTTGCCATCAGAGCAGGCCAAGGACCAAGTCAAGGTTTCGCGGACCGAAATGCCGGTCAAGGGAAGTGCGGCCAGCAAATCTGTCTTGGGCACAGAAGCTGATCTGATTGCGCGGGATCGTTCCCTGAAGGAGGCTCAGGAACGTCTGGCTTTCCTTGAGAAAAATGTGGGTGAGCTGCAGAAGTTGCTGGAAATGAAAAACCAGAAGCTTGCCGAGTTGCAGCAACAGGGGGCGGTCAAGAAAGAGGAAAGCAAGCCGCTTGAACCGGCCAAGGTGATTGAGCCTCCGAAACCGGTTGAGCCAGCCAAGCCTGTTGAGCCTGTCAAGGTAGTCGAGCCGCCGAAGGAGGCTGCAGAGGCAAAGCCGGCGGAACCAAGCAAGCCGGTCGAGGTGAAGCCGGCTGTCGAGGCGCCAAAGCCAGCGGCTGTCAAGAAACCGGAGGCCGTCAAGCCGCCTGAGCCTGAGGAGGAGCCTGAGCCTGGTTTCGTCGAAACCCTGTTGGCTGATCCACTGCCATTGGCTGGAGGGGGCGGGATTCTTGCCCTGCTGGCCGGTTATCTGCTTTTCAAGCGTCGGCGTGATCACAACGCCTCGGTTGAGACAACGGCGGCTCCTGTTTCGCCCAGCTCCGGCGGAAACTCTGTTTTCCGGATGACGGGCGGGCAGAGTGTCGATACCAGCAATACGCCGCCGCAAACGGGTGACTTCAGCCAGGCGGGGCCGGGCAGTATCGATACCGATGAGGTTGATCCGGTTGCAGAGGCCGATGTGTACATGGCCTACGGTCGTGATGCTCAGGCTGAGGAAATCCTGCTCGAGGCTTTGCAGAAAGATCCGAACCGGATTGCAATTCATGCCAAGCTGCTCGAGATTTATGCGAATCGCAAGAGTGTCAAGCAGTTCGAGACGCTGGCGAGTGAGTTGTATGCGCAGACGGCGGGTGTTGGTCCGGAATGGGCCAAGGTTGCTGCTATGGGGGTTGGGCTGGACCCGGGTAATCCGCTTTACTCCGGTGTGCAGCGTCAGGCTTCGGCATTCAATGCAGATGCCACCATGGTGGTAACGCCGGAAGTGGCCCGTCAGGCTGCACAGTTCATGCCTGAAGATACCCCTGCTGAGGCAGTGCCTCCGGCTATTGAGTCGGTTGATACGTTTGAGCGTGACACGCTTGTTTTACCCGAAGTCGAGCCGGCAGAGCCGGAAGCGGCGGTTGTCGAAGTCGCCGATGAAGTCATGAGCCTCGATTTTGATTTGGGGGCGCCAGCGGATGAAATGCCTTCTGCACCGGCTGAGAATATCGACCTGCCAGCACCGCCGGCTGTCGAATCGCTGGCTGATGCATCGGATGCGCTTGATTTCGATCTGGGGGCGAGTATCCCGGCCCAGCCGGCATTGCAGGATGATGTGCTGCGCGTAGACGACAATCCGGTGGCTGATGATCTGGATTTCGAGCTGGATATTGCCGAGTCTTCTGCGGTCGACGATGCATCTGAGCCGTTGCCCGATTTTTCTCCGGGTGGAACGCTGGTCATGCCTGCACTTGGTGAACTGGCGGATTCTTCTGAATTGTCGCCGGCAGTATCTCCAGTGGCAGAGGCTGTACCTGAGGCTCCACTCGGCGACTTCAGTCTCGATCTTGATGCACCGCCTGCAGCCGCTGCTCCTGCTGAAAGCTACGGGACCGATACCGTTGTTAACACGATGTTGCTTGATCAGGCTGTCGATATTCAGAATCCCTCTCTGACCGATGCTACGGCCGATGAGAATGCCGTCGAGTTTGACGTCAAGCTGACCGATTCTGTGTTCCTTGGTCAGCCTGCCACCCCGGAGTTTGATATCGGGGCGATCAATCTTGATCTGTCGGCTGAGCCAGCCGAGAGCGCTCCTGCAGAATCCGCTGTGGCACCTGCTGCTGCGGCCCCGTCGGATAATGCACAGTGGGAAGAGGTCAATACCAAGCTCGATCTGGCCAAGGCCTATGAAGAAATGGGCGACCTTGAGGGAGCGCGCGAACTATTGCAAGAAGTTGCGAGCGAGGGGCCGGTTGATCTCGTCGAGCAAGCGCGCGAGATTCTTGCACGTATCGGTGGATAAACAAGGGTCGGTTTTTGACCGGTACATGGCCCCGTAAGGGGCTATGTGCATTTTGAGGGCTTGATTTGCATCCTTCTGCGGCCTTGATCATCTGGCTGGCAGCGGTTTTTGCCATACAGTTCGTTGGTTATGCCGGGCTCGGCGCCTTGCTTGTCGCAGCCCTGTTGCTGACGCCGCAAGCTGTGGTCCAGTGGTTGTCCTACCTGCGCCGTGCCCGCTGGTTGTTGGTTTCCCTGTTCTTGATTCTGGCCTACAACACGCCAGGGGAGGCGCTGAACGATCTGGCGTGGGCGCCGAGCTACGAAGGAGTCGATGAGGCAGGCCGGCAGGCGACCCGGTTGGTGGTGACACTCGCCTGTCTTGCGGTACTTTTTGTGCGACTGGAACGTGATGGTCTGATCTGTGCGTTGTGGGGCGTGCTTCAGCCGCTGCGCCGTTGTGGGCTGGATGTCGACCGACTGGTTGTGCGCTTGTCGCTGGTTCTGGAAAATCTGCAGTCGCCTGGTTTGCAAAAAGACTGGCGCAGCATGCTGGCACTGGATGCCGAATTGCCGGGAGGGGCGAGTGTCGTGTCTTTGCATTTGCCGCGCTGGGCGTTTCTTGATGTGTTGTATTCGATACTGGCAGCCGGTTTGCTGGTGGGGGCGATAGTGCTGTGAGAGTTGCGCTGGGAGTTGAATATTGCGGCACCGCATTCCATGGTTGGCAGAGCCAGCCGGGCGGAGAAACGGTTCAGGATGCGCTGGAAAAGGCGCTGGCCTCGATTTGCGGCCAGCCTGTCAGCGTTATCTGTGCCGGGCGAACCGATGCGGGAGTTCATGGAACCAACCAGGTCGTGCATTTTGATGCGCCGGTTGAACGGCCAGTGACGGCCTGGGTTCGCGGCGTCAATGCGCATTTGCCGGAAACCGTCGCTGTACGCTGGGCTCAGCCGGTGAGCGACGAGTTTCATGCTCGCTTCAGTGCGCGTGGTCGTCGCTACCGCTACTTGCTGCTCAATCGGCCACAACGCCCCGGTCTGTGGCAGGGACGGCTCGGCTGGTTCCATTTGCCGCTGGATCTGGCAGCCATGCAGGATGCTGCCGGTCGACTGCTCGGTGAGCACGATTTTTCGGCTTTCCGGGCGGCGGGCTGCCAGGCAAAAACGCCGGTCAAAACCATGTGGCGGGCCGATGTCCGTCAGTTCGGCAATCTTTTCGTTTTCGATTTTGAAGCCAGCGCCTTTCTGCATCACATGGTGCGCAATCTGGTTGGCAGCCTGGTTTATGTCGGCAAAGCCAACCAGTCGCCGGCATGGATCGATGCCTTGCTTCAGGCCAGGGATCGAACGCAATCAGCGCCGACTTTTTCGCCGGACGGCCTTTATTTCCGCGGGCCGATCTACGAGCCGCACTGGGATTTGCCCGATCCGGACGATGATTTCCTCGACGGAGTGTTCAAGTGAAAACCCGAATCAAGATTTGCGGCCTGACGCGTGAGGCGGATGTCGATGCCGCGGTGACGGCCGGTGCCGATGCCATCGGTTTCGTCTTCTATCCGCCCAGCCCGCGTTACGTCACGCCGCAGCGGGCGGCCGAGCTGGCCCGGCGAATTCCGCCTTTTGTCGATGTGGTTGGCTTGTTCGTCAATGAAGCGCCGGAAACGGTGCTTGCTGTCTGCGATGCCTTGCCGATCAATGTCCTGCAGTTTCATGGCGATGAAGATGCCGCCTATTGCCAGCAGTTTGCGCGTCCCTATCTTCGGGCCGCGAGGGTGAGGCCGGGGCTTGATCTGGTAGAATTCGCCGGCTCATTTCCCGATGCGCGCGGTTTGCTGCTCGATGCTTTTGTCGAAGGCTACGGCGGTGGCGGCCATGTTTTTGACTGGACGCTGATTCCGTCAGGCTTGCCGGGCTTTTTGGTGCTTTCCGGCGGGTTGACCGCAGAGAATGTCGGCGATGCGGTGCGGCGGGTTAGTCCTGTTGCGGTCGACGTCTCTTCCGGGGTCGAAATGAGCAAGGGAATCAAGGATCACTCGAAAATCGCTGCCTTTGTGGCGGCAGTACGGAAAGCTGATGAATCAATATAACTTCCCCGATGCCAAGGGTCATTTCGGTCCCTACGGTGGTGTATTTGTTGCCGAGACGCTGTTTGGGGCGCTCGACGAGCTCAAGGCTGCCTACGCAGCAGCACAGGCCGACCCGTCTTTCCGTGCCGAATACGAATACGAACTCAAGCATTTCGTCGGCCGTCCGTCGCCGATTTACCACGCCAAGCGCTGGTCGGAACAACTGGGCGGTGCGCAGATCTACCTCAAACGTGAAGACCTGAACCACACCGGGGCACACAAGGTTAACAACTGTATCGGCCAGGCCATGCTCGCCAAGCGCATGGGCAAGCCGCGCGTCATCGCTGAAACCGGTGCCGGTCAGCATGGTGTGGCGACAGCCACGGTGGCTGCACGCTACGGCATGGAATGTGTCGTCTACATGGGCGCCGAGGACGTCAAGCGTCAGGCGGCCAATGTCTATCGCATGAAATTGCTTGGTGCGACGGTCGTGCCGGTCGAGTCCGGCTCGAAAACCTTGAAGGATGCGCTTAACGAAGCGATGCGCGACTGGGTGACCAACATCCACAATACCTTCTACATCATTGGTACGGTGGCCGGCCCGCACCCTTACCCGATGCTGGTCCGCGATTTCCAGAAAATCATTGGCGAGGAATGTCTCGAGCAGATGCCGGAAATGGCCGGTCGCCAGCCGGATGCGGTGATTGCCTGTGTCGGCGGCGGTTCGAATGCGATGGGTATTTTCTACCCGTATATCAACGTGCCGGATGTTCGCCTGATTGGCGTCGAAGCGGCCGGTGACGGCATGGAAACCGGGCGTCATTCGGCCTCGCTGACGGCCGGTGTGCCTGGCGTGCTGCACGGCAACCGGACCTATCTGCTACAGGACGAGGACGGCCAGATCATCGAAACGCACTCGGTTTCGGCCGGCCTGGATTATCCGGGCGTTGGTCCGGAACACGCCTGGCTCAAGGATCTCGGTCGTGCCGAATATCAGCCGGTGACCGATGCCGAAGCACTGGCAGCCTTCCATACGCTGTGCCGCATTGAGGGCATCATTCCAGCGCTCGAATCGAGCCATGCCCTGGCCTATGCCGCCAAGCTGGCCCCGACGTTGCCGAAGGACAAGATTCTGCTGGTCAACCTCTCCGGTCGAGGTGACAAGGACATGCATACCGTGGCCGAAAAATCCGGGATCACTTTCTGATGTCGCGTATCAAATCTGCTTTTGAACGCCTCAATGGCGAAGGCCGCAAGGCGCTGATTCCTTTCATTACGGCTGGCGATCCGGATGCCGATCTGACCGTGCCGCTGATGCACGCGCTGGTCGAGGCAGGTGCCGATGTGATCGAGTTGGGTGTGCCGTTTTCCGACCCGATGGCTGATGGCCCGACCATTCAGCGCGCTTCCGAGCGTGCTTTGGCGCGTGGCATGACCTTGCGCAAGGTGCTTCAGTTGGTGACGCGTTTCCGTACCGACGACGACAAAACGCCGGTCGTGCTGATGGGTTACGCCAATCCGATCGAGGCCATGGGCCTGCAGAAATTTGCCGAAAAGGCTGCGCAATCGGGCGTTGATGGTGTATTGGTCGTCGATTACCCGCCGGAGGAGGCCGAGAATTTCGGCGCGGCGATGAAGGCGAACGGCATGGATCCGATTTTCCTGCTTGCGCCGACGTCGACCACGGCGCGCATCGAACAGGTCGCGGCGATTGCCAGCGGCTATGTCTATTACGTGTCGCTGGCCGGCGTGACCGGTTCCGGGGCATTGAATGTTGACGCCGTGGCCGAACGTCTGCCGCTGATCCGCGAAAAGACCGGCCTGCCGGTCGGTGTCGGTTTCGGCATTCGCGACGCGTCGACCGCAGCACGCATTGCCGCTTTTGCTGATGCAGTCGTCGTCGGCAGCCGAATTATCGAAGAAATTGAAAAATCCACGGCCGAAACTGCCTGTGCCAAGGTCAAGACCTTGGTTACAGACATTCGTCGCGGTGTAGATGAGGTGAAAAAATGAGTTGGCTGACCAAGCTTCTTCCCCCGAAGATCAAACGTGAACAAGGCGCCCAGCGCCGTAATGCGCTGCCCGAAGGCCTGTGGAGCAAGTGCCCGTCCTGCGAAGCCGTGCTTTACGCCACCGATCTGGAAAACAACCTCCAGGTTTGCCCGAAATGCGGCCACCACCACCGGATCAACGCGCGTCAGCGTCTTGATGTGCTGCTCGATGCCGAAGGCCGTTTCGAGATCGGCGCCGAGGTTCTCCCGGTCGACTCGCTGAAATTCAAGGATTCCAAGAAGTACCCGGATCGCCTGATGGAAGCCAACGAGAGCAGTGGCGAGAGCGATTCCCTCGTTGTGCTGCAGGGCGCGATCAAGACCATGCCGGTTGTTGCGGCAGCCTTCGAGTTCGATTTCATGGGCGGTTCGATGGGTTCCGTGCTTGGCGAGCGCTTTGTGCGCGGCGTGCAAGTGGCTGTCGAGCAGAAAATGCCCTTCATCTGCATCACTGCTTCCGGCGGTGCGCGCATGCAGGAAGGCTTGTTTTCGCTGATGCAGATGGCCAAGACGACGGCGGCGCTGACCAGGCTTTCCCAGGCTGGCCTGCCGTTCATTTCCATCCTGACCGATCCGACCATGGGCGGTGTTTCGGCTTCCTTCGCCTTCGTCGGCGATGTGGTGATTGCCGAACCGAAAGCCTTGATCGGTTTTGCCGGTCCGCGCGTGATCGAGCAGACGGTGCGCGAAACCTTGCCCGAAGGTTTCCAGCGTTCCGAGTTCATCCTCGAAAAGGGCGCCATCGACATGATTGTCGACCGGCGCGAAATGCGCGATCAGGTTGCTCGCGTCCTGGCGTTGCTGCAAAAGCTGCCGGTAGCTGCCTGAAGCAGCGCACAGGCTGGCGGGGCGGGTGTATTGCCCGGTCCCGCAGCCGATTGATTGATTCCAAAATGAATTTATCCGACTGGCTGGCTCACCTCGAAGGCTTGCATCCGAAGGGGCAGGCCGGTATCGAGCTTGGCCTGGACCGTATTCTTCAAGTCAAGGCGGCGCTCGGCCAGGTTCAGCACTGTCCGGTGATCGTTGTCGGGGGCACCAACGGCAAAGGCTCGACCTGCGCCTACCTCGAAAACATCATTGATCGGGCCGGGTATCGCGTCGGCTCCTATAGTTCGCCGCACTTGCTGGCTTATAACGAACGGGTTCGCCTGAACGGGCTGCCGGCCAGTGATGAGGCGCTTTGCGCCGCGTTTGCCCGGGTCGAGGTGGCGCGCCAGCAAGCAGGCAATGTCGCGCTGACTTATTTTGAGTTCGGCACGCTGGCCGCTTGGGAAGTTTTTGCCGAGGCGGGCATCGAGGCGGCTGTGCTGGAAGTCGGCCTGGGCGGACGGCTTGACGCGGTCAACGCCTATGAACCGGACGTTTCCATCGTTACGACGGTTGCGCTCGACCACACCGACTGGCTGGGCCCGGATCGGCAAAGCATTGGTTTCGAAAAGGCCGGTATCTACCGTGCCGGGTGTCCGGCATTTTGTGCCGATCCCAACCCGCCGCAACGCCTGCTCGATCATGCTGCAGCAATCGGGGCCGATTTGCGCTTGCTCGGCCGGGATTTCGGCTTCGAACGCCCGAGTGCCGAAACCAATGAGAACCGGCTGCAATGGCGCTGGTGGTGCCGTTCCGGTGAGCGCGTAGTCAAACGTGCGCTGGCGTATCCCGGGCTGCGCGGCCCGACCCAGCTGTTCAATGCGGCAGTTGCCCTGGCGGCGCTTGACGCGCTGAGCGATAAATTGCCGGTGACCATGCAGGCGATTCGGCCCGGTCTGATCGAAACAGAATTACCCGGTCGTTTCCAGGTAGTGCCGGGCAAGCCGGCGATCGTCCTCGATGTGGGCCACAACCCCCAGGCGGTCAAAGTGTTGGCCGATAATTTGTCGAGCATGGGCTTTTTTGACCGGACGCATGCTGTCGTCGGGATGCTTGGCGACAAGGATATTGTCGGCGCGCTGCAGCCGCTCAGGGACAAGGTCGATGTCTGGCATGTGGCAACGCTGGAGGGCGTGCGCGGCACAACTGCCGAAGCGCTGGCACAGATCATTCGGCAGGCCGGGCTGGGTGGTGAAGTGCTTTGCTACGCTTCGCCGGAGCTTGCGATGCATGCAGCCAAGGGGCTGGCCTCTGAAAGTGATAGAATTCTGGCCTTTGGATCGTTCTACACGGTAGCCGGGGCGCTTCAGGCGCTGCGCAAAAAGACCTGATCATGGAAGACACTGACGTTCAGTTGCAACTCAAGAAACGCGCGCGCCGCCGCCTGGTGGGGGCCGTCGCCTTCGTTTCCGTGGTTGCGGTCGTTCTGCCCATGGTGATGGATCACCAGCCGCGACAGCCGGTTCAGGATGTCGAGATCCGTATTCCCGGGCAGGATGAAAAGCCGTTTGCCCCCAAATTTGCTGCCGCGCCCGTTGAAAAAGCGGTCGAAAAAACGCCTGAAAAACCAGTCGACAAGCCGGTTGCTGTAGCGCAGGCCAAGGTTGAGGTGCCTGAGTCCAAACCGGTGCCGGAGCCTGTTGCCAAAGTTGTTCCGCGGGCGGTGGAACCTGAGCGAGAAAAGCCGGTCGAAAAGCCCGTTGCCAAACCTGAGAAGCCGGCAGCAAAACCGGAAAAACCTGTTGAAAAGCCGGCCGAGAAGACTATTGCCAAGCACGACGATGCCAAGCGCGCAGCAGCCATTCTGGCTGGACACGCTGCCGATGCGTCGCCGGCGGCCAAGTCCGGTGAATACCTGGTCCTGATTGGTGCATTTGCCAATGAGGCCAATGTGAAGAATTTGAAGGCCAAGCTGGGTGAGCAGGGGATCAAGACAATCAGTGAACCGCTGGATACCCCGCAAGGCAAGAAAACGCGCTTGAGGGCCGGGCCTTTTGCCAGTAAGGATGCGGCTGACAAGGCGCTAGACAAGATGCGCAAGATTGGTGTCTCCGGAGTGGTTGCGGCAAAGCAATGACGATTTTTGACTATGTCGTCATCGGCATCGTCGGCCTGTCGCTGTTGTTTGGCTTGTGGCGCGGCGTGGTGAGTGAAATCGTGGCGCTGGCTGCGTGGTTCATCGGGATTTACGCCGCCGTCGAGCACGGCAGTCAGGCCGGTAATCTGGTTTTTTCCGGCGTAAGCGACCCGTCGATGCGGGCGCTGGCCGGTTGTGTATTGATTTTTGTTGGTGTACTGGTGGCAATGTCGCTGGTTCGCTGGGCAGTTCGCAACATGGTCAAGGCCCTCGGCCTGAGTGTGTCGGACCGCTTGTTGGGGATGGTTTTTGGTTTAGTGCGCGGCGCACTGATCACCATGATTCTGGTCGGACTGGGCGGCATGACTGCTGCGCCTAGCCAGCCATGGTGGAAAGAGTCGACGCTTGCAGCACCCTTGGAAACAGCCGTCCTGGCAGCCAAACCCTGGCTGCCGGATGATTTGGCAAAACGAATTCGATTCAGCTAGGCAGGAAAAAATATGTGCGGGATTCTCGGTGTGATGGCGACAACGCCGGTCAATCAATTGCTTTACGATGGTCTGATGGTGCTTCAGCACCGCGGCCAGGATGCAGCAGGGATTGCCACGGCAGAGGGTAATACTTTCCATCTCCACAAAGGGCCGGGTCTGGTCCGTGACGTGTTCCGTACCCGCAATATGCGGGCGCTGCCCGGTAACTGCGGGATCGGTCATGTGCGTTACCCGACCGCCGGCTCGGCTTACAATTTTGCCGAAGCCCAGCCGTTTTATGTCAATTCGCCGTTCGGCATCGTGCTTGGCCACAACGGTAATCTGACCAACGCCGAGCAGCTCAAGGACGAGATGTTCCGGATGGACCGCCGGCACATCAATACCAATTCCGACTCCGAAGTCCTGCTCAACGTGCTGGCCCATGAACTGCAGGCCGCATCGCATGGCTACGAACTCGACGTCGATAGCATTTTCCAGGCAGTCGCCGGGGTGCATCGTCGCTGCCGCGGCGCCTATGCCGTCGTCGCCCTGATCGCCGGCTACGGCCTGCTGGCTTTCCGCGACCCACACGGTATCCGTCCTCTGGTCTACGGCCAGAACGAAACGCCGCAGGGCATGGAATACCTGATTTCCTCGGAGTCGGTTGCGCTTGATACGCTGAATTTCCAGGTTGTGCGCGATATCGAACCGGGCGAGGCCGTCTTCATCGACCTCAACCACAACCTGCATAGCCGTCAGTGCGCCCAGCAGCCGATGTACGCGCCGTGTATCTTCGAATACGTTTATCTGGCCCGTCCGGACACCGTGATCGATGGCGTTTCGGTGTACGAAGCCCGTCTGGCGATGGGTGAGCTGCTGGCTGAAAAGGTCAAGAAGACGATCCCGGTCGACGAGATCGACGTGGTCATTCCCATTCCCGACTCCAGCCGTCCGTCGGCCATGCAACTGGCCCACGCGCTGGGCATTCCGTTCCGCGAAGGTTTCGTCAAGAACCGCTATGTCGGTCGGACGTTCATCATGCCGGGCCAGGCCATGCGCAAGAAGTCGGTGCGCCAGAAACTGAATACCGTTGGCCAGGAGTTCAAGGGCAAGCGTGTTCTGCTGGTCGACGACTCCATCGTGCGCGGTACGACCAGCCGCGAAATCGTTGATATGGCCCGTGCTGCCGGTGCAACCAAGGTTTACTTCGCTTCTGCTGCGCCGCCGGTGCGTTACCCGAATGTCTACGGGATCGACATGCCGACGCGTGCCGAATTGATCGCCACCGGTCGTACCGATGCGCAGATTGCGGCTGAAATCGGTGCCGATGCGCTGATTTATCAGGATATCGCCGCGCTCAAGCAGTCGATTACCAAGCTGCGCAGCGATCTGACCGTATTCGATGCATCTTGTTTCGACGGTCAGTACATTACCGGCGACATCGACAGCTATTACCTCGATGCCGTCGAAGGCAAGCGTAGCAGCGGCAAGCCGGCCAAGAATGATGACGAGCATGACGCACCGAATTCGGAACAGATGGTGCTTGGTCTGGCTAACGGTGGGCAGGAATAAAATGAGCGACTCGCCGAATTACCGCCCGGAGACGCTGGCGGTTCGTGCCGGCCAGGAGCGCAGCCAGTTTGGCGAGCATTCGGAAGCGCTTTATCTGACCTCCAGTTTTGTTTTCCAAAGTGCTGCGCAGGCGGCTCGCCGGTTTTCCGGTGAAGAGGAAGGCAACGTTTACGCGCGTTTTTCAAACCCGACGGTCAGCATGTTCGAGGATCGTCTGGCTGCGTTGGAAGGCGCCGAGAACTGCGTGGCAACCTCAAGTGGGATGGCTGCCATCATGGCGGCGGTGCTGGCGCACCTGAAGAATGGCGATCACATCGTTGCTTCCGGCAGCTTGTTCGGTGCCACGGTTCAGCTCTTCTCGAATATCCTGGCGCGCACCGGCATCACCACCAGCTTTGTGTCGCAGACTGATCCGGCAGCCTGGGAAGCGGCTATCCGGCCGGAAACCAAGCTGTTCTTCCTCGAAACGCCATCCAATCCGCTGACTGAAATTGCCGATATTCGTGCGTTGACCGCGATAGCCCACGCCAAGGGCATCCTGGTTGCCGTCGATAACTGTTTCTGTACGCCTATCCTGCAGCGTCCGCTTGAAATGGGCGCCGATCTGGTGATCCATTCGGCGACCAAGTATCTCGATGGCCAGGGGCGCGTGCTGGGCGGTGCAGTATGTGGCTCGAAGAAACTGACCGAAGAGGTTTTCAAGTATCTGCGTACGGCCGGTCCGACCTTGTCGGCCTTCAATGCCTGGGTGCTGCTCAAGGGACTGGAAACCCTCAAGCTGCGCGTCGAAGCGCAATCGGCTGGTGCTGCACAACTGGCCACCTGGCTTGAAGCGCATCCCAAGGTGGCACGGGTTTTCTATCCCGGTTTGCCATCGCACCCGCAACATGCGCTGGCCAAAACCCAGCAGAAATCCGGCGGAGCGATCGTTTCCTTCGAAGTGAAGGGCGCCCGCGATCAGGCCTGGCAGGTTGTCGATAACTGCCGCTTGCTGTCGATTACCGCCAATCTTGGCGATACCAAGACCACCATCACCCATCCTGCCTCTACCACCCATGGCCGCGTTTCCCCGGAAGTCCGGGCTGCCGCCGGTATCAGCGACGGACTACTGCGCATTGCAGTCGGTCTCGAAGCCGTAGAGGATCTTCAAGCCGATCTCGAACGCGGACTGGCTCTCATCTGATTGACACGCGGCTCCCGGCGCCAGGCGTCGGGTTGCCCGCACGGAGTTCCCATGCAATTCACCGACCTCGGCCTCAAGGCCGAACTGCTGCGCGCTGTCAGCGAGCAGGGCTATGACACGCCGACGCCCATCCAGCAACAAGCCATTCCTGCCGTGATGACCGGCAAGGACTTGATGGCCACGGCCCAGACCGGGACCGGCAAGACCGCCGGTTTTACGCTGCCCATCCTGCACCGTCTGGCAAGCGGCGCAAATGACCGCCTGAGCCGTGTTTCCAAGACGCCGCGCGTGCTCGTCCTGACGCCGACGCGCGAACTGGCGATCCAGGTTGAAGAAAGCGTCCGTACCTATGGCAAGCATCTGCCGATCAACTCGCTGGCCGTGTTTGGCGGCGTCGGCATCAACCCGCAGATCGCCAACCTGCGTCGTGGTGTCGACATCCTGGTGGCGACGCCGGGCCGTCTGCTCGATCACGTCCAGCAACGCACGGTCGACCTCTCGGCGATCGAGATTTTCGTTCTCGACGAAGCCGACCGCATGCTCGACATGGGCTTCATCCGCGATATCCGCAAGGTCATCGCCCTGCTGCCAAAGCAGCGTCAGAACCTGATGTTCTCGGCGACTTTCTCGCCGGAAATTCGTGAACTGGCCAACGGCCTGCTCAATAATCCTGTCTCGGTCGATGTCGCGGCGCGCAATACGGCGGCTGAAACAGTCACCCAGCGGATTATCGAAACCGATCGCGAAAAGAAGAAGGAACTGCTCTGCCATCTGTTCGAGACGCGCGGCTGGCATCAAGTGCTGGTTTTTGCCCGGACCAAGCACGGCGCCGATGCCTTGGCCCGGACGCTGGAAAAGGCCGGCATCAAATCGGCTGCGCTGCACGGCGATAAATCGCAAGGTGCGCGGACTCGCGCCCTGAATGATTTCAAGGACGGCAAGCTGGTCGCACTGGTCGCCACCGATATCGCAGCGCGCGGCATCGATATCGATTCGCTGCCCTACGTTATCAACTACGAACTGCCGAACATCGCCGAAGATTACGTGCATCGCATCGGCCGTACCGGTCGGGCTGGCATGGAAGGCGAGGCGATTTCTCTGGTTTGCCACGATGAGCGCCCGTACCTGCGCGACATCGAAAAGCTGATCAAGCGCACGCTGGAACGTGTCGTGATTCCCGGTTTCGAACAATCGGCCACCGCTTCGCCGCGTCCGCCGGTGCCGCCGCGCGGTAATCGCAATCCGCAGCCGGGACGTCCGCAAGGTCAGAAATCGGCTCAAAAACCGGGTGGACCGCAGCAACATCGTACCGGCAGCAGGCACCGCTAAGGCATGCAGAACGATCTCAAGGAAAAACCCAGTTACGCGGTTGCGGCCGCGGTTCAACTGCCGCATGTCAGTGATTTTGAATTCGAGGCATCGCTGGCTGAGTTGCGTGAGCTGGCCAAGACGCTGGGTTTTACCGTCGTGCGCACCTTCATCCAGAAACGCACCGGCTTCGACGCGACGGCTTATCTGGGTGTCGGCAAGCGCCAGGAAATTCACCATTATGTGAATCATGAAGCGGCGATGGCTGAGCCCGGGCATCCCGACGGTTACGAGATCGATGCCATTCTGGTCGACCATGAGATTTCACCGTCGCAGGCACGGAATCTCGAAAAGGAAGTCGGTTGCGAGGTGATGGACCGGACGATGGTCATCCTCGAAATTTTCCATCGCAATGCCCGCTCGCGCGCCGCTCGTGCGCAGGTTGAAATTGCCCGTCTGGGCTACATGGCACCGCGCCTGCGCGAAGCCGCCAAACTGGCCGGGCCACAGGGCCGTCAGCGTAGTGGTGTCGGCGGGCGAGGGGCGGGTGAGTCGCATACCGAGCTTGATAAACGCAAGATTCGCGACCGGATTGCCGAGCTTCAGCTCGAAATCGTGGCCATGGAGGCCGAGCGCAAGACGCAGCGCGCCCGTCGCCAGGAACGTCAGGGGCTGGCCGCCGTGGCCCTGGTCGGTTACACCAATGCCGGCAAGTCGACGCTGATGCGGGCGCTGACTGGCAGTGAAGTGCTGGTCGCCAACAAGCTTTTTGCCACGCTCGATACCACGGTGCGTACGCTGCATCCGGAAAGCGTGCCGCGCGTACTGGTCAGCGATACGGTTGGCTTCATCAAAAACTTGCCACACGGCCTGGTTGCTTCGTTCAAATCGACGCTCGATGAGGCGCTTGATGCTTCCTTGCTGCTGCATGTAATCGATGCCAGCGACCCTGGTTTCGAACGTCAGCTGGAAGTGACCGATCACGTTCTGGCGGAAATCGGTGCCGACGAGGTGCCACGCATCCGCGTCTTCAACAAGATCGATCATGTCGGCGACGCGGCGGCTCAGGCTGAGTGCGAAGCTGCGTTACGGGCAAAGTACCCGGATTGTGTCGTGATGAGCGCCCGCCGGCCGGAGGAAGTGGCTGCCTTGCGCTTGCTGATCATCGCTTTCTTCCAGCAAGGCCTGATCGAGGATGAGCTTTTCCTGCCGTGGACGGCCCAGCAATTGCGCAAGGATATCTACGCGGACTGCGAAGTCCTTGAGGAGCGTGCCGACGAGGCGGGTGCATTTTTCCGGGTGCGTGGCGAAGGCCATATCGTGACCGGGCTGCGCGAGAAATTCGAAGCGCTCTGAGCTTCGAATCATCGAAGCAGGGATGGTCGGTGCTGCTGCCGCGTGCAGCACCCCGGCCGTTCAGCCAGCCAGGGCGGTTTCCAGCACGGGGGTGACCTGGCTCAGCGACGAGACACGGTTGCGGCCTTTTTTCTTGGCCTCATACATTGCCTCGTCCGCCTGTTGCTGGATTTCTTTCATGCCCTGATCGCCCTTGCTGCATTCGGCAATGCCAATGCTCGCGGTGATTTTCAGCGGTCCACAGGCAATCACCGGGCACAGGTTTTCAATTTTCTCCCGAATTGTTTCAGCAAGCTGCAGGGCGCCGGCCAGGCTGGTGTTGGGCAGGAAGATCGAAAACTCCTCGCCGCCGACCCGGCCCAGTGCGTCGCTGCCTCGTATCGATTGGGCCAGCGTGCCTGCGACTGCCTTCAGAACAATGTCACCGGCAGCATGCCCGTAGTTGTCGTTGACTTGCTTGAAATGATCGAGGTCGATGAACAGGATCGAGAACGGCGAGGCGTGTCTTCGGGCGAAATGAATCATGTGCTCGCAGCTTGCGTAATAGGCACGGGCATTGAGCGAGCCGGTCAGCGGATCATGGGTGGCAAGATGGTGCAGTTTTTCGTGCGATTTGCGCATGCGCACAAAATAGGAAATCGACCGATTCCCATAAATGTGGAAAAAAGCACCTTGATACGCCATGGCGACGATCAGCGTGGCCAGGCCATTGGGTGAGTAAGGTGCCGACAGGTAGGCGTTGCCGAAGGCCAGTCCAATGATGCTCAGGCTGGTAACGATCGCGCCGGGGCGCTGACCGAGCAGAATATAAACGCCGGGGATATTGGTAAAGAACCAGAGAATCCTCAGCTCATCCTGCGGGACGTACAGCAAGGCCGAGATGTATTCGAGAATGCACAGGATCTGATAGCTCCAGGCAATCTGCCGGTAGCGTTCTTTCCTTCCCCTGAGCAGCAGCCAAAGCAGCAGGGCGCCCGCCGAAAATACATTCATCGAGTAAAAGTGAATGCTGCCGCCGAGTGGATTGAGCTTGCTGATTTCGCCAATCAGGAAAAGTGCGGTGAAGAGCGCACCGGAAAGCAGCACGATGATCAGCAGCTTGTACTGAAACGCCAGGTACTCTTCACTTTCGAGAAATCTGACCCGACCAAACAGCAGGTGCCTGAGGAGGGGTTTTGGCATGCGGCATCGGCCTGTAAGTATTTGAAGAGGTTTTATTTAACCCCCGCTTGGTAGCGATTTCAAGGTGGCCGGGCAAGCCTATGCCTATTCCCCTGTAATTCGCTGCGGCAAATCAGCGTCGCCAGGCAAGTAGCAGGGAGCCTTTTTCTTGCGGGTCGAGATCGATACGTTTCAGCGCGACGAAGCCAGCGGCTTCCAGCCAGCCCGCATAATCAGCGAAGGCATGGGTTTGCGTGCCGGTTTCGAACAGCAAGGTCAGGCGGAAAGCCGCGTTGAGTGCATTGTTGGGCGATTCGGCGAGATATTCGTGGATGACCAGCAATCCGCCCGGATTGAGTGCATCGTAAATCCGCTGGATGACCCGACGGTTGTCATCGGCCGTCTGATTGTGGGCAACCGAGAGATAGAACACGACGTCATGCCCGGTTCCCCAGTCGTGGTCGAGCAGGTTGCCCGGACTGAGTTCGATGCGCTGGCTCAGCCCTTCGCCGGCCAGGGTCGCTGGCGTATTGCCGAGGGCGCTGGGCAGGTCGACGATCCGGCTGTTCAGTTGCGGGTAATGTTGGCAGAAGCGCACTGAGTGCAAGCCATGCGAACCGCCGAGATCGAGCAGACTGCGGTATTGCGGTGTCATCGGGACATGTTTCAGCAAATCCGGGCCGAGATCCTGGGCGAAGGCGCGCATGTAGGCCGAGAACAATTCGCCCAGTTCGGGACGGTCGACCATGGCATCCCACAGCGTGCTTTCCGGTAGGCCGCTTCGCACGGCATCATCGAGTCTGGCCATCATCGGCCAGGCTTCGTAGGTCCACAAGATGCCGGGGGTGTAATCGACCTGGCCGAGGCGGGTCAGCCAGCGTTGCGTGCTGGCACTATTGGCAATCCCTTCGGGATACTGTTCGAGATAGCCGATGGCGATCAGGAAGTCGATCAGTGTTGCTGTACCGCGTTCGCTAGCCTGAATTTTTCGGGACAGGTCAGCGCTGTCGAGCGGGCCTTCGGCCAGCGCCTGAAACAGGCCGAGCCGCCCGGCGGCGATGATGGCTGCAGTCTTCATCATCGGCATGTAGATGTCGAGCATGGGCAATTCTGCATTGCCGGTCGGTTGGCAAACGTCGGGCTTGCGGCGGCGTGCGCCGGGCAGTCTGGCCAGCTGGCGGTCATGCCAGCCTGAAAGAAATGCCATGGCGCTACTGGAGCCGATCAGGGCCATGAACATGTCGGACTGGGTATCCCAGACATCGCCCTGGGTGCCGAGAAACTCGTCGGCGCCTTGGCCAAGCGCCAATGCGGCCGCCCATTCGATCAGTTCGTAAGTGGCGCTGATCGCCAGTGCAATGCTGGTGCACAGGAAGGCAGTCATCTTGCGGCCTTTGATATAAGCGCCGCGTAGCAGGATTTCACGGGCAATCAAGGCGGGAACGAAGCCCTGCATGAAGTGCCCGATTTTGTCGTAGGGATTGCGGTCGACCGCGAAAACCTCCTGCAGCCAGAAACCGAAAGGGACGCGCGCGTAGCTCCAGGCGCCACCGGCAATCAGCACCAGCATGTGCAGGGCGATCAATACCGTGAGCAGTAATGTCAGCGGATAGTTTTTGCGTGTGACAACGATCAGTGGCAAGGCAATCAGTACCGGGGCAACTTCCATCAACCAGGTTGTCCGGTCGAACGGAGCGACGCCCGAAGCGAGCAGTGCGGCAACAACGATGCTGCCGAGTGCGGCATTGAGGGTATTGCGGGTATCCATGGTCAAGCCTCGTGGCGGATCAGGTTGAGCAGTTCTTCGCCGTAATGGTCGATCTTGGCCGTGCCCATGCCGGTGATGCTGGCCAGCAGGCCGTGGCTGACCGGGCGGACTTCAGCCAGCTCGCGCAAGGTCTTGTCGTGCAGGATGACGTAGGCCGGTACGCCTTGTTCGCGCGCTGTGTCGGCCCGCCATTTGCGCAGCAACTGGAATAAAGCATCATCGGCCGGCGACAAATCACTCTGCACGACGCTGCTCCGGCTGGTCGTCGATTTGCGCTTGGCCGGGCGACGCAATTGAACGCGGCGCTGGCCCTTGAGCACTTCGCGGGCGGCATCGGTCAGTTGCAAGGCGCCATGTTCGGCCATGTCGACATGGACCAGCCCGGCGGCGGCGAGTTGGCGGAAAACGCTTTTCCAGCCGTGATCGTCGAGTTCATTGCCGACGCCGAAAGTTGGTAGTTTGTCGTGACCGTACTGCTGCATGCGTTCATTCATCTTGCCGCGCAGCACGTCGGTCAGGTGGGTGACACCGAAGCGCATGCCGGTGCGAAAAATGGCCGACAAGGCTTTTTGCGCCGCTTGCGTGCCATCCCACAACTCAGGGGGATCGAGGCAGACGTCGCAATTGCCGCAGGGCTCACGGTTTTCGGCAAAGTAGTTGAGCAGCACCTGGCGACGGCAGCGCGGCGCTTCGCAATAGGCGAGTAGCGCGGTCAACCGTTGGGATTCGAGGACTTTCTGGCCTTCGGCGGCACCCGATTCGGCAATCCGGGCGTGCTGCAATGCGACGTCCTGCATGCCATAAGCCATCCAGGCTTCGGCTGCTTCGCCATCGCGGCCGGCACGACCGGTTTCCTGATAATAGGCTTCGATGCTTTTCGGTAGATCAAGGTGGGCGACGAAGCGGACATCAGGCTTGTCGATACCCATGCCGAAGGCGATCGTCGCACACATGATGAGGCCTTCCTCGCGCAGGAAACGGCGCTGGTTGGCGGCACGCTCCGGTGCCGGCAGGCCGGCATGGTAGGGCAGCGCCGGGTAACCTTGAGCCGACAGCCACTCGGCGGTTTCCTCGACCTTCTTGCGCGACAGGCAATAGACGATGCCGGCCTGGCCGCGTCGTCCGGTCAGGAAGCCGAGCAACTGCTTCTTGGCATTGTCCTTTTCGACCACGGTGTAGCGGATGTTCGGGCGGTCGAAGCTGGAGAGAAAAACCCGTGCTTCGGTCAGGCCGAGGCGGGCCAGCATTTCGTTCTGCGTCGCCGTGTCGGCCGTCGCCGTCAGGGCGATCCGGGGGACGTTCGGGTAACGCTGGTGCAGCGTCGACAACTGCAAGTATTCCGGCCGGAAATCGTGGCCCCATTGCGAAACGCAGTGCGCTTCATCGATGGCGAACAGTGACAGCTTGCCGGCTTCGTAGAGGCTGTCGATCATCGCCAGCGTGCGGTCGAGCAGCAGGCGCTCCGGGGCGATGTAAACGAGATCGAGTGTGCCGTTGAAAATGGCCTGTTCGATGGCCTGGGCTTCGCGCCAGTCGAGCGTCGAATTCAGGCAGGCGGCGCGGACACCGAGTTGGGTCAGGGCATCGACCTGGTCCTGCATCAGCGCGATCAACGGTGAAACGACAATGGCGCAGCCGGGGCGGAGCAGGGCAGGGATCTGGAAACAGAGACTCTTGCCGCCGCCGGTCGGCATCAGCACCAGGGCGTCGCCACCCGTGCTGACGTGCTCGATGATTTCGGCCTGGGCGCCACGGAAAGCGGGATAGCCGAAAACATCGCGCAGGATATCGAGCGCATTTCTTGCCCCGGTGGGGCTCTGCATGCTTGCTGCGGTCGACACCGGATTAAGGCCGATTTTCAGGCAGGATGGCTTCGCGGCTCAGCGCCTCGCCATCCCAGATCAGGCATTCACCGCGTTCTTCATGCCAGTCGGCGAGCACCCAGCGTTCGACATGGATGCCATCGACGATGTGGTCGTGCTTGGCCGGTTGGTGCGTGTGGCCGTGAATGAAGGTGGCGTAACCGTGTTCGCGCAGGAAATCGTCGGTCGCATCGGCCTGCAGGTCAGTGTAGGGGTTGTCCTTGTCGCGCTGGCTGGACTCGCTGACCTCGCGCATGTGGGTGGCGATGGCGCGGCGCTCGGCGAGCGGCTTGGCGAGGAGGGCCGCCTGCCAGTCAGGATTGCGGACTTGCGTCCGGAAAGTCATGTAGGCCGTGTCGTCCAGGCACAGGGCATCGCCATGCGAGAGCACAAACTGCCATTCCGCGGTGGACAGGACATAAGGGTCGGAAATCAGCCGAATGCCGCTGGCTTCGGCAAATCCTGCACCGAGCAGGAAATCGCGATTGCCGTGCAGCAGGCTGATGCGCAGGCCGGCATCGCTTGCGGCGCGCAGGGCGGCGACAATTTCGGCGTTGAACTCGTCGTCGATATCGTCGTCACCGATCCAGGCTTCAAAAAAATCGCCCAGGATGTACAACTCATCGGCTTGCCGTGCACGGCTGCCGATGAACTGGAGAAACAAACGAGTCGCCCCGGGAGACCGGGGCGACAGGTGCAGATCGGAGATGAAGAAGATCAAACGATCTCGGCCTTCTCGATGATCACGTCTTCCTTTGGCACGTCCTGATGGAAACCCTTGTTGCCGGTGGCCACGGCGCGGATCTTGTCGACCACATCCATGCCTTCGACGACTTCACCGAAAACGCAGTAGCCCCAGCCCTGGCCGCTCGGTGCCTTGAAATCGAGGAAGTCGTTGTCGACGGTGTTGATGAAGAACTGGGCGGTCGCCGAGTGCGGGTCGTTGGTGCGCGCCATGGCGATGCTGCCACGCTTGTTCTTCAGGCCGTTGGCGGCTTCGTTCTCGATCGGTGCCTGGCATTCCTTCTGGTTCATGCCGGGTTCCATGCCGCCGCCCTGGATCATGAAGTTCTTGATCACGCGGTGGAAGATGGTGTTGTTGTAATGGCCGGCTTCAACGTAGGAAATGAAGTTGGCAACCGTCTTCGGGGCCTTCTCGGCATCCAGATTGAGGGTGATGACACCGTGGTTGGTGGTGAGCTTGATCATTGGGTAATCCTTACTTTTCGGAGATGATTTTGACGTTCTGAATAGTGACAGGCGTCGTCGGAACGTTCTGGTAATAGCCTGCGTTGCCGGTTGGCACCTTGGCAATCTTGTCGACCACATCCATGCCCTGGACAACCTTGCCGAATACGGCATAGCCCCAACCGCGCGGGTCGCCGGTGGTTTTGTGGTTGAGGAAATCGTTGTCCTTCAGGTTGATGAAGAACTGGACGCGGGCCGAGTGCGGATCCTGGGTGCGCGCCATGGCAACCGTGCCACGATCATTGGTCAGGCCATTGGTCGCTTCGTTCTGCAGGGCCGGTGTGCGGGTTTTCTTTTCTTCCATGGAAGAATTGAAACCGCCGCCCTGGATCATGAAGCCATCGATCACACGATGGAAAACGGTGGCTTCGTAGAAGCCGTGCTTGGCGTTGTAGAGGAACATCTCAACGGTCTTCGGTGCTTTCTCCGGAAACAGTTCGAGGGTGAATTTGCCCAGATTGGTCGTCATTTCGACGGTCGGGGCTGCAAGGGCGATGGCCGAGACCAACAGGCCGGCTGCCAGTGCGGATACTTTTTTCAACATCAGGCACTTCCTTCGTAAATGATTTTCCATTTGCCATCTTCGCGCAGCCAGTACTGGCGTTTTTTCATCTGATTGTTCAGATTGTTGCTGCGGTAATCCTGATCGAAGGTGACGACGACAACTTCTTCCTTGCCCGGATTGCGGAAGACCGACAGTTTGTCGAGCTTGACCTTGATCCATTCCTTGCCGGCATTGACCTGGCGCTTCTGGGCGGCAAACTGATCGAAATTCTGCTCGGCCGACTTGAATCGCTTCGAATAATGCTTGAGGTAGCGTTCGGTGTCGCGGCTTTCCCAATCGGCGCGCCAGGCGTCGATGGTCTTGTTCAGGTCGTTGCGTTCCTTGTTCCAGTCATCCAGCGACAGCCATTCGACCGAATTGCTGATGATGACGGGCGTCAGGCCAACCTGAAGGTTCTTGGCGACAGCTTCGAGGTCCTGGTTGGTCAGTACGACACAGCCATCGGAGGCGCGCGGCGGACGAGCAAAAGTATCGGACGGTGTGCCGTGCAGCCAGATGCCGCTGCCGCCCCGTCCCTGCCGCTTGTCCCACTCATTGGGATAGTTGATCGGAAAAGCGCCGCTGCCATAAAGGTCAGCCAGTTTTTGCTTGGGCAGATTGGCCGTGACGTGATAAACCCCGATCGGTGTTTTCTTGTCGCCTTCAGACAGTTTTTCTGCACCCAGCTTGCCTTGGGTGACGTAATAGTCAGCGACAAACCGCGGGCGTCCGCCGTTTGCGACATCGTTCTCATAGACGTAAAGGCGCGAGCGCTTGGTGTCGACGACGATGGCAAAACGCTGGTCGGCCGGCATTTGCAGGAGGTAGCGGGGAATGAAGCTGGCTTCCGGCTTCTCCCGGTATCCCTTCAGGCGAGCAATGGCCTCGCCGCGCAAGTCGGCGACCTTGTCGCTGGGCGCATCGCTCAAGGCGCCAAAAGTCTGGATCGGCTTTGTTCGGGCCAGCAACAAATCGCCCCGGATCAGGTGAGCCAGGCGATAGTTGGGATGCTGCTTCAACAAGGCTTCGGTCTGTTGAAGCGCATTGTTCAGGCGATTTCCTTCGATTTCCTTGAAAATCCTGGCCAGTTGCGCTTCCGGACCGGCATCCGAGACGGTGACCGGAAGACTTTGTCCGCTGCGTTGCGGATTATTTCCAGCGATGTCCTTGGCGAAGGATTGCCCAGCCGGCATGAAGCCGGCCAGGCAGGTTGCCAGCCAGATACTGATTAACTTGCGGCCCTGCATCAACGAGAGTTTTCTTCCTTGATCAGCCACTTGTTACCCGAGCGGACGAGAACCAGTGTCTTGGTGGTCGAGGTGCTCAGGTTGGTTGCCTGGTAATGCTGGCGGAACTTGGCCGTTGCCTTGTCGCCATTGACCGAGATCTGCGGCGTGTCGTAGGTCACGGAAATCTTGCCGGACTTGCCTGCAATACGGTCTTCGCGTTCGCTTTCCCAGACCTTGCGGCTGACACCCTTGGGGGTGTTGAAATCGGCCGCATAGGCCCCCAGGTAGGCGCGCATGTCCTTGCGCGACCAGGCGCTGGCCCAGGCAGCAACAGCCTTGGCTACATCATCGTTGGCGCTGTCGGCACGGGCTGGCTCGGCAACCGGCGCCGGCTTGCTTTCGGCTGTCTTGACCGGTGCGGCAGAGGACGTCGATGCGGCACCCGGGGTGCTTGAAACGACGCTGGCCGTTGGTGCTGCAGTCGGTGTGGCAGGCTTGGCCGCTGCGACGGGGGCGGGTGCCGGCGCTGCGGCGACCGGTGCGCTTGCCGCTTGCGGTTTGCTGCCCGGTTTGCTGGATGTTGTGATGAGGTCGCGAATCAGCGCCAGTTTGTTTTGCGTCGTGGCATTCGAATTGTCGAGTTGGAGTGCCTTGTCATAAGCCTGGCTGGCCAGCTTGGCGTAAATGTCACCCAGGTTTTCGTAGGCGATGGCGTAGGAAGGATGAGTCCTTATGGCCATTTCAAGTGCTGTGCGGGCTTTGTCGTATTGCTTCTGCTGGGCGTAAAGAACGGCCAGGTTGTTATACGGCTCCGGGAGCTCCGGGTAGTCTTCGGTCAGCTTGGTGAATACGCCGACGGCTTCCGGCAGCTTGTTCATTTCGGTGAAGATCAGACCCTTCAGGAAGCGGCCTTGAGCGTCTTTCGGACGGCTGCTCAGATAGGCATCCACTTTTTCGAGCGCCTGCGGATATTGGCCTTGTTTGATCAGTCGCTGGACTTCCGGCAGGTTGTCGGCAAAGGATGGCGCGGCAAAGCCGATGGCCAAGCCAATAGCCAGTGCACGCAGCGTCTTGAGCTGCTGAAAGCGGGGCTGGGGCAGGATTTTCGAGGTCATCGCTATGTTATACTTTGCGTGGTTTGACAATCCTCAAATTCTACCAAACATACTGCTCTTTCCATAGGGAAAGCAGCCTCGCAGCCAGACGAATTTACCCCCGCATGCTCAAAATTTACAATTCCCTCAAGCGGGAAAAACAACTCTTTACCCCGATCGAACCTAACAAGGTTCGCATGTATGTTTGCGGGATGACCGTCTATGATTATTGCCATCTCGGGCACGCCCGGGTCATGGTTGTTTTCGACATGGTTTATCGCTGGTTGAAGACTTCCGGTTACGACGTGACGTATGTCCGGAACATTACCGACATCGATGACAAGATTATTCGCCGGGCTGCCGAAAATGGCGAAACGATTCTTCAACTGACCGATCGTTTCATTGCCTGCATGCATGAAGATGCCGATGCGCTGGGTGTGCTGCGTCCGGACCACGAGCCGCGGGCTACCGAATTCGTTCCGGAAATGCTCGACCTGATCGACAAGTTGCAGGCGCGTGGCCTGGCCTATCAGGCGCAGGATGGCGATGTGAATTACGCCGTTCGCAAGTTCGAGGGGTACGGCAAGCTGTCCGGCAAATCGCTCGATGATTTGCGGGCTGGCGAGCGGGTCGAGGTCGATTCTGCCAAGCAGGACCCGCTCGATTTCGTGCTCTGGAAGCATGCCAAGCCAGGCGAGCCGGCTTGGGAGTCACCGTGGGGCAGTGGGCGGCCGGGTTGGCACATCGAGTGCTCGGCGATGAGCTCGAAATTGCTCGGCAATCATTTCGATATTCATGGTGGCGGCCAGGATCTGCAGTTCCCCCATCACGAAAATGAGATTGCCCAGTCGGAAGGCGCGCATGAGTGCTCTTTCGTCAATTACTGGATGCATAACGGCTTTGTCCGGGTCGACAACGAAAAAATGTCGAAATCGCTCGGCAATTTCTTCACGATTCGTACCGTGCTTGAAACCTACGATGCCGAAGTGGTGCGTTTCTTCATTCTGCGCGCTCATTACCGGAGTCCGCTGAATTATTCCGATGCGCATCTCGATGATGCGCGGCGCAGTCTGGATAGCCTGTATTTTGCTTTGCGCGATGTGCCGCCTGCCGCGGTCGACATCGACTGGACGCATGATTTCGCAGCTCGTTTTGCTGCAGCCCTGAATGAGGATTTCGATTCGCACGGCGCTATTTCGGTTCTTTTCGAACTGGCCGGTGAGGTCAATCGTCAGCGCAGCGCCGAGCTTTCCGGTCTGCTCAAGGCTTTGGGGCGCGTGATCGGCCTGCTTGAACGGGATCCGGTGGCTTATCTGCAGGGTGGTCCGGTGGCTGAAGGCGGTCTGGATGAGGCCGCGATCGAGGCCATGATCGCCGATCGTGCTGCCGCCAAGCAGGCACGCAATTTCGCCGAGGCCGATCGTTTGCGCGATGTCCTGAAAGAAGCAGGCATCGTGCTGGACGACAGTCCGCAAGGAACAAGCTGGCGACGCGCCTGACAATAAAAAACGGCCCGTGAAAACGGGCCGTTTTTACAGGTCGACCGTGCGACTTACTTCAAGACCTTGCCGCCAGCGCCGATCACGGTCAGTTCGACAAAGCGCGAGCCAAGCCGGTTGCTGGGGCCGTAATTGATCCGGTATCCACCCAGATCGACATTGTTCATGCCTTCCAGTGCCGCCATCAGTTTTTCACGGCTCAGATCCTTGCCGGCACGTCTCAAGCCTTCGACCATCGTCTTGGCCGTGATGAAGGCTTCGATCCCGTAGTAGGAGTTCGTGCCGGGCTTGCTGAGCAGCTTCTGGTATTCACGGACGACCGGAACGACATCGTTCCACGGGTAGGGAGCAACCTGCGAAATGCCGATGCCACGGGCGTCCGGGCCGAGTTCCTGGACAAGTTGTTCGGTGCCGACCGGAGAAAGCGTCATGAACATCGGATTCTGGCCGATTTTCTTCATGCCTTTGACGAAAGCCGCGGTTGGTTTGTAGAGCGTGACCATTACCACGGCCTGCGGATTGGCTTTGGTGATCGGCTCAATTGCTTTGCTGACATCAAGCGAGTTGCGTTCGACGGTGCCAACGGCCGAAGGTGTCAGGTTGTGTTTCTTGAGTGCTGCGGTCACGCCATCCAGACCGGACTTGCCGAAGCCGTCATTCTGGTAAAACACGGCAATATTCTTCAGGCCGAGCGAAACAAGCTGATTGACGATGGCTTCGGTTTCGTCGGCGTAACTGGCGCGCACGTTGAACATGTAACGGGCATTCGGGTTGCTGGTCGTGCTTTCACGCAGCGATGTGGCCCCCGAAATCGTGCCGACCAGCGGAACCTTGGCGGGGCCGAAAACGGTGTTCATGGCTTCGGTGGTCGGGCTCGAGCCATAATAGGCGAGCAGGGCAAAAGCGTGTTTTTCACCAATCAGGGTTTTGGTGTTGGCCAGAGTCCGGTCTGTTTCGTAGCCATCATCGAGGGCAACCAGTTCAAGCTTGCGGCCATGGATGCCGCCGGTCTTGTTGATGTGCTCAAAGTAGGTCTGGATGGTCTGGCGCATGTCAATGCCGTAGGCACCGGTCGGGCCGGAAAAGGGGGCTGACATGCCGAGGGTGATGGTGCTGTCGGTGATGCCCGGATCAGCGGCCCAGCCCAGTGCTGAAAAGGCGATTGTGCCAACGGTGATGAGCCGCTTCAGTAGTCGCATTGTTCATCTTCCCCTAAATTGTTTTGACGATTCTAACAGCCGGAAGTGGCTGGGGGGAACAGGTCGTACCTTTACTTTGGTAATAAGTTGATCCTGCGGTCGACGCCATGCAAAGGGCCAAAATGAAATTGCCCCGCCGATGCAGAACATTCTGTGGGCGGGGCAATGCGTCAGGTCAGCGATCTGGCCTGCGAGCGGATCAGTCGCCGAAAAATTCCTTGACCTTGTCCATCCATGATTTGGCGCGTGGGTTGTGGCTGGCGTTGTTCTCGCGGCTGGATTCTTCCAGCTCCTTAAGCAACTCCTTCTGACGGTCGGTGAGATTGACCGGCGTTTCGACCACGACATGACACATTAGATCGCCGTGCGTGTGGCTGCGGACACCTTTGATGCCCTTGCCGCGCAGGCGGAAGACACGACCGGATTGCGTTTCGGCCGGAATCTTGATCGCTGCGGCACCGTCCAGCGTCGGGATTTCGATCTCGCCACCGAGTGCTGCGGTGGTGAAGGAAATCGGCATTTCACAATGCAGGTCGTTGTGATCACGGGTGAACACGGCGTGCTGCTTGAGGTGAATCTGGACGTAAAGATCGCCCGGCGGGCCACCATTGACGCCATGTTCGCCTTCGCCGGCCAGCCTGATGCGATCGCCCTCGTCGACACCTGCCGGAATCTTGACGGCCAGCGTCTTGTGCTGCTTGATGCGTCCGGCGCCGCCACACGATTTGCAGGGGTCGGCAATGAAGCGACCGGTGCCGTGACACTTGTGGCAACTTTGCTGGATCGAGAAGAAGCCCTGCTGCAGGCGAACCTGGCCGGAGCCCTGGCAGGTCGGGCAGGTTTTAGGCTGGGTGCCGGCTTTGGCGCCGCTGCCATTACACGGTTCGCAGACTTCCATGGTCGGAATGCGAATCTTGGTTTCCGTCCCGTGAGCAGCCTGTTCGAGCGTGATTTCAAGGTTGTAGCGCAGGTCGGCGCCACGATAGATGTTCGAGCGGCCACCGCCGCCGCCACCTGCACGGCCACCGAAGATTTCATCGAAAATGCCGCCAAAGGCATCGGCAAATCCACCGCCACCACCACCGAAGCCGCCGCCCATGCCGGACTGCGGGTCAACGCCGGCATGGCCGTACTGGTCGTAGGCCGCGCGTTTCTGGCCATCCGAAAGAATTTCGTAGGCTTCCTTGGCTTCCTTGAATTTTTCCTCCGCCGCCGGATTGTCCGGGTTGCGGTCGGGGTGGTGCTTCATGGCCTGCTTGCGATAGGCCTTCTTGATCTCGTCTTCGCTGGCGTCGCGGTTGACGCCAAGAATTTCGTAAAAATCGCGTTTTGACATAGCTGTTTCCGACTGAGGCTGTGCAAAGGCCGGATTAAGCGGTGCGATCGCATCCGCTTGAATCCGGCCACTTAGAACGGCGCGATAGCGTCCGTTTTAAGCCTTCTTGTCCTTGTTCACTTCCGTGAATTCGGCATCAACCACATCGCCTTCAACCGTCTTTTCACCTTGCGGCTGAGCGCCTGCTGCACCACCGGCGGCACCGGCAGCGCCAGCTTCAGCCTGTTGCTGGGCGTACATCTTTTCACCCAGCTTCTGGGCTGCAGCAGAGAGTGCTTCGGTCTTGGCGGTGATGACTTCCTTGTCGCCGTCGCGCAGCACGTCTTCGACGTCCTTGATGGCCTTTTCGATGGCTTCCTTCTCGGCCGCATCGAGCTTGTCGCCGTACTCGGTCAGCGACTTCTTGACCATGTGCACCATGCCGTCAGCCTGGTTGCGGGCATCGGCCAGCTCGTGCACCTTCTTGTCTTCCTCGGCGTGCAGTTCGGCATCCTTCACCATGCGCTGAATTTCTTCTTCGCTCAGGCCGGAGTTAGCCTTGATGGTGATTTTGTTTTCCTTGCCGGTGGCCTTGTCCTTGGCGGTGACGTGCATGATGCCGTTGGCGTCGATGTCGAAGATGACTTCGATCTGCGGCGTGCCGCGCGGTGCCGGCGGGATGCCTTCGAGGTTGAACTGGCCGAGGCTCTTGTTGCCGGAAGCCACTTCGCGCTCACCCTGCAGCACGTGGATGGTTACGGCGGACTGGCTGTCGTCGGCGGTCGAGAAGACTTGCGACGCCTTGGTCGGGATCGTCGTGTTCTTCTGGATCAGCTTGGTCATGATGCCGCCCAGGGTTTCGATACCGAGGGAGAGCGGGGTAACGTCGAGCAGCAGCACGTCCTTGACTTCACCTTGCAGCACGCCGCCCTGGATGGCTGCGCCAACGGCAACGGCTTCGTCCGGGTTCACGTCCTTGCGCGGTTCGCGACCGAAGATTTCCTTAACCTTCTCCTGCACCTTCGGCATGCGTGATTGACCGCCGACCAGGATCACGTCGTCGATATCACCGATCTTGCAGCCGGCGTCCTTCAGAGCGGTGACGCAAGGGGCGACGGTACGCTCGACCAATTCGTCGACCAGCGATTCGAACTTGGCACGGGTGATCTTCAGTGCCAGGTGCTTCGGACCGGAAGCATCGGCGGTGATGTAGGGCAGGTTGACTTCGGTCTGCTGGCTGGAAGACAGCTCGATCTTGGCCTTTTCAGCGGCTTCCTTGAGGCGCTGCAGGGCCAGCACGTCAGCCTTGAGGTTGACGCCGGATTCCTTCTTGAATTCCTCGATGATGTAGTCGATCAGGCGCTGGTCGAAGTCTTCGCCGCCGAGGAAGGTGTCACCGTTGGTGGCCAGCACTTCGAACTGCTTTTCACCGTCGACATTGGCGATTTCGATGATCGAGATGTCGAAGGTGCCGCCGCCGAGGTCGTATACGGCGATCTTGCGATCCTTGCCGGCGGCCTTGTCCATACCGAAAGCCAGTGCAGCAGCAGTCGGCTCGTTGATGATGCGTTTGACTTCCAGGCCAGCGATGCGGCCGGCGTCCTTGGTGGCCTGGCGCTGGCTGTCGTTGAAGTAGGCCGGTACGGTGATGACCGCTTCGGTCACTTCTTCGCCGAGGTAGTCTTCGGCGGTCTTCTTCATCTTGCGCAGCACTTCGGCGGACACCTGTTGCGGGGCGATCTTCTTGTCACGGACGGAAACCCAGGCGTCACCGTTGTCGGCCTTGACGATGCTGTACGGCATCAGGCTGATGTCCTTCTGCACTTCCTTTTCTTCGAAGCGGCGACCGATCAGGCGCTTGACGGCGTAGAGCGTGTTTTTCGGATTGGTCACGGCCTGACGCTTGGCCGGAGCACCGGACAGGATTTCGCCATCTTCGGCGTAGCCGATGATCGACGGGGTGGTGCGTGCGCCTTCGGCGTTTTCGATGACTTTCGGCTGGCCGCCTTCCATGATGGCAACGCAGCTGTTGGTGGTGCCAAGGTCAATACCAATGATTTTGCCCATGATGTGTTCCTTTACTAAATACGAATAAATTGGTGATGTTCTGGAGTTGGGGACGATGCCCCGAATTTCAAGACTTCGGCTTGGCAACCATGACCAGGGCCGGGCGCAGCACGCGCTCGGCGATCAGGTAGCCCTTCTGGAGGACGGTGACGACGGTATTTGCATCTTGTTCCGAGTCGACCATGCCAATCGCCTGGTGCTTGTGCGGATCGAATTTTTCGCCGGCCGGATTGACCTCGTTCAGCGCGTTTTTCTCAAAGGCGGCAACGAGTTGCTTGAGCGTCAGTTCGACACCCGACTTGAAGCTGTCGACTGTTTGCTCCGGGACGGCCAGTGCGGCTTCAAGGCTGTCCTTGACGGCCAACAGTTCGCCGGCAAATTTTTCGACGGCGAACTTGTGCGCCTTCGAAATGTCTTCCTGTGCACGACGGCGGATGTTTTCGCCTTCGGCCTTGGCGCGTAGCCATGCATCGTAGTGTTCGGCCGCTTTCAGTTCAAGCTGGCGGAATTGCTCCTCGATGCTGGGCAGGGTGTCGACGTTGTCGCTGGTCGGTGTTTCAACGGCCGCTTCGGCCGTCGCTTCGTTGCCGAGCGGGAGTTCCTGGGTGTGTTCTGGGTTGGACATCTATGTTTCTCCAAAAAAGCTGCTTCAATACATCGGGGCGAGTTGGTCGAATTCAAGAGCCGCGTTAAAGATTCTTTACTGTTCATGAAATGCGCGCGAACGCCTCGCGTGCTACGATAAAAACCTTGGAAAGCGTTGCAGGGATTGAATGGAAACGATCGGCAAATATCGGGTGGTGCGTGAATTGGGCAAAGGGGCGACTGCTACGGTCTACCTCTGTGATGACCCTGATTCCGATCGCCAGCTTGCCGTCAAGGTGATCCGCTTCGGCAAGGATTCCGCCGCCATGTCGCGCCGTTTGCGCAAGCTTTTCCAGAACGAAGGCATGGTTTCGAAAAGGATGAATCACCCGAACATCGTTCAGGTTTATGACGCGGTGGTCGAAGAGGATTTCGCCTATCTCGCCATGGAGTACGTCAAGGGCTTCAGCCTTGAGGAGCATTGCAGCATTGATAATCTGCTGCCGATGCACCGGGTCATTGGCATTATCTTCAAGTGCTGCATGGCGCTCGATAGTGCTTATCGCCAGGGCATCATTCATCGTGACATCAAACCGGCCAATATCATGATCGGCGAAGATGACGAGCCGAAGATCGCCGATTTTGGCCTGGCCTTGAATATGAACAAGGACATGGATCGGGATTCGACTTTCATCATGGGGGTCGGCTCTCCTGCCTATATGTCGCCGGAGCAGATCAAGGGTTATCCGCTGAACCAGAAAACCGATCTGTATTCGCTCGGCGTGGTGATGTTTCAGTGCCTGACCGGGCGCTTGCCGTTTCGTGCGGCGAATCAGGCGACGCTGGTTTTTCGGATCATCAATTCAGAGGCGCCGGCGGTCACCGCGCTCAATCCGAATTTGCCGGAAGGCCTCAACGCAGTCATGCGCAAGGCGCTGGAGAAGGATCTCTACAGCCGCTACAAGAATGGTGCCGATTTCGCCAAGGATCTGTCTGCCGTGCGCTATCAGATTCTCGAAGAAGATGAAACGGCCCAGGATGACCGTCACTTCGAAATGCTGCGCCGGCTCGATTTTTTCACCGAGTTTGAAAATATCGAAATCTGGGAAGTCCTGCGCGTTGCCGTCTGGCGTGAAGTGGGCCCGAATGTGGCGATTGTCCGTGAAGGCGAGCGCAACAAGATGTTCGGCATCATCATTTCCGGCTGTGTCGAAATCTCGATTGAACGCAAAGTGCTTTGCCGTCTTGGCGCCAGCGAGCCTGTCGGCGAAGTGGCGTTTTTGCATCCGGCAAGCGATCAGCGCCATGCCAGTGCGGTGACGCTGGAGCCGACCCTGTTCCTCGAAATCAATGCCTCAGCGCTGGCTTTGTCGTCGGAAGAGTTGCTTGAGCGCATGCGCAACGCCTTGCTGGCCAGAATGATTCAGCGCCTGCGCGAGGTTAACCGGATTGCCGCTGCTCAAGGGCAGCCGGCGGTGGAGGTCGGTGCCGGTTCGATTACAGCCATGACCCGTTCCCGTTTGGGCGGTGGCTTGGATTTTGAACTGACGCCGATGTGAAAACCGCCTCCTGAGAGGCGGCTTTCAACGTTGTCGCGGCAGGTTCGCCGGATCAGACCTTGAATCGACCGACCATCGCCGCCAAGCCTTCTGCCAGGCGCTTCAGGTCGTGTGCTGCCCCTGCCGTCTGCTCAACCGTGCCGGTATTGTCTCTGGCCATGCCGGCGATCGCTTCGATGCTGGCTTCAACGTCGCTCGATACGCGGCGCTGCTGATCGGTCGCCGAAGCGATTGCATCCAGACCATGGCCTACTTCTGTGACTGAACCATTGGTCGCCTGGAGTACGTTCGATACCGTGGATACCGCGCTCTGGCTGCTTTCCAGGTGATCCAGGCCTTCCTCGATACTGCGTCGCACGGCAACCGATTGGGCGCTCAAGCTGGCCGTGATCGCATCGATCTCACTGGCTGAGCGGGACGATTTTTCAGCCAGCTTGCGGACTTCGTCGGCCACCACGGCAAACCCTCGGCCTTGTTCGCCGGCTCGGGCTGCTTCGATGGCGGCGTTGAGTGCCAGCAAGTTGGTTTGCTCGGCAATGTCTTTCACTTCCCGTGTCATCAACGTGATCGACTCTGTATTGCGCACAAAGTCATTCACCGAATTGGCCATTTCCTTGACGGCACGTTCGACAACGCTCATTTCGTCAAGCAGGACCTCGAGGTTGCGGCTGCCTTCGTTGGCGCGTGCCAGGCTTTCCTGTGACTGGTGCTGCACATGGCCGGCACTTTGGGCGATTGAAGAAATGCTGGAGACCAGTTCTTCGACGGCCGAAGCAGCCTGTCCGGATTTTTCGTTTTGCAGATGGGAGCTTTGCGAGACGCGGTCAGCACTTTCCGAGAGCGATGCAACACGCGCCGAAACCTGTGTTGCCGAATCGCGAACCTGGCTGACCAGTTGCTGGAAATTGTCCATCATTTCGTTGAAGACAAAGGCGGACTGGCCTACCTCATCCTTGCCTTTGACCGGCAGGCGGCGCGTCAGGTCGCCTTCGCCGCGGGCAATGTCACGCAGGCCCTTGCGCAGTTCTTCCAGCGGTACGGTGACGAAGTGCTGGGTCAGCAGGTAAATGATGACCAGCAGGGCACCCAGAGCGCCCAGGGCTACGCCGGCAATTTTCAGCCGGAAGGCGGCGACTTCTGCCTCGACCGAATCGAGTGATACTTTCATGCTGACCACGCCGAGTACCGTGCCTTCCGGAACCTGATGGCAGAGTACGCAATCCTTGCCGAGATAATTTTTCGATGCCTTGGTCGGGTTGATGACATGCAGGGATGAGCTGCCGTTCTCCGACTCCAGCGAGACATACGGCGTACCGGAGGTCATGACCTGCTGTTCCAGCGGGGTGAGTTCGCGTTTGGCTTTGGCATCCGGACCGTAAAGTTTCGAAACGGCTTCGCTGCGTGCAACGTGCAGATCCTTGATGATGGTCAGTTGCTTGATCTGGTCGAGGAAAACTTCGCGCTGGCCAACAGTGCCGGTGATCATCATGCCGGTCAGGCCGGCCATGGTCATTTCATGAATGCTTTGGGAAAAATCCTGTGCCTGGCGAATGGCGGTTTCTCGATTGACCTGGGTGGTCCAGATAATTGCTCCGACCCAGATGATTGCCAGAGCGAGCCAGATTGCGGCCGTTAGTCGTACCCAAATCTTCAAGTCGGCAAAGCGCGGCATGGTTGAATCCCTTGTTATGAAGCTGCGTTTATCAGGCAGTCAGGTCTATTTGCTGGATTGTGCCAGCCCTGCCATCTTCCTGCAAAAAAATTCCAGAACTGCGAACCTGTCCCAGTAATTCATTGTTCTGGTTTTTCAGGTCGAAGGGTGATGCGATGTGATTTAAAGCGATGGCCCCGACATTGGCTTCGGCCAGCGATTGAAAAGCATCCTCGCCATTGGCTTTGTGTGACCATATTTGTAGTTTTTTGTAATAACTGTCATTTTCGTCAATCCAGCCGTTTCTGTCACTATCCAGCGCGTTTAATTCTGAAAAACCATCACCTGTCGTCGGGCCGAAAAGTTCTTGGCCGTTATTGATTTTCCCGTCCTCGTTACGATCGAAAACCAGGAATCCGCTACCGGGAGCGACGAAGTTGATGTTTTCTGTTTTTCCGTCGGCATTCAGGTCGAAGGCGAAACGTTGATCGATCAACTGCGCCGCCGGTCCGGCAAAATTCAGCACAAGTGGGTCTGTTTTCTGGGCTGCGTTGCCCAAGTGCAGGTTCGTCTCGCTTTCCTCGTGGTAATGGCGTGCCATCGTCCATTGGAGGTCGAAGCTGATTTCCTGGCCATCGGCTGTCTTGACGCTGCCGCTGATCAATACCGCCGTCTGTTCGGATTCTGTATAGGACTCGTGGCGTTGGTAGTCGATGGCGTAGTCGGCAGCCAGTGTATTGCTGGCTGTTTGGCCTGCATCATCGTTAACCCGGGCCTGGAGCTTGGCGGCATCGAAAACTCGAATTTTGTATCCCGTCAGGAATTCGAGCATGCGACGAATCAAATTCAGTTGCGGATCGCGGTCGACCGCGGAATCGCTTGTGGCACTCCCTGATTCAGCCGCCTGGATGTTTTTCCCCTGGTCTGACAGATCAACCGGGTCGTTGGCGGGCAAGGTCGAACGGGGCGATCCCGTGGTGATTCTCAGGGATTCGCTCCGCTTGTATTGTTCCTGGCTGGCGTGTGCTGACGCCATGGTGAGGTTGGCGCTGGCGATTTTCATGGCAATTCCATCCAGTGTGTTTTGACACACTGTTAACGGCAGCCATGGGGAAAAGCTTAATTTTTGGGCAGATTGGCCATGCCCCAGCGCTTCAGGGCGTTCAGATCGAGTGCGCCGCTTTGTCGGGCAATTTCGCGTCCGCTGCTGAACATGATCAGGGTTGGAATGCTTCGAATGCCGAAGCGGGCGGCCAGGCCGGGGGCGCGTTCGGTGTCGACCTTGGCCAGGCGCAGTACCGGTTCCAGTTCGCTGGCGGCCTGGGTGAAGGCCGGTGCCATCGAGCGGCAGGGGCCACACCATGGCGCCCAGAAATCAACGAGCATCGGGACATCGTTGCGGCTGATCCAGCGGTCGAAGTCATTTTCGCCGAGTTCTTGCGGTCGACCGCAGAAAACGGGGTTTTTGCATTGCCCGCAGCTTGGCGATTCGTGCTGGCGAGCGATCGGCAAACGGTTGACTGCTGCGCAATGGGAGCAGACGAGGTGGATGTTTTCTGGCATGGCGCGCTCCCCGTACGGTGTGTTCATGGCACCCGATGTGGGGTTGGCATGGCCAATCTCAAGTTCGGGCGCCGTGTTTGAAGGCTTCCCTGGCGCCGATTTCGAGTTGTCGGGGATCGAACGGCTGGCGTGTGTCCCAGCCGCCTAATTGCCGTTCAACCAGGTTGGCCAGGGCAGCAATCCATGCGGCATCTTCGTTCAAGGCTGGAATGTAGTGATATGCCTGGCCGCCCGCCGCGATGAAGTCGTCACGCCCTTCCAGGGCGATTTCTTCCAGTGTCTCGAGGCAATCGGCCGTGAAGCCAGGGCAAATTACATCCAGCCGTTTGGTGCCTTCCTTGCCCAGTGCATGCAGGGTTGGGGCGGTATAAGGTTGCAGCCACTCGGCTTTGCCGAAGCGCGACTGGAAGCAGAGGCGGTATTGTTCGGGCTTGAGCTGCAGGCGTTCGGCCAGCAGGCGGCCGGTTTTGTGGCATTCGCAGAAATACGGATCGCCGAGGTCCAGGCTGCGCTTGGGCAGGCCATGGAAGCTGATCAGCAGGCGATCATCCGGGCCGAGCGGTCCCGCTGTCTGCCAATGTTGGCGGACCGACGTTTCAAGCGCGGCAAGATAGCCTTCGTCATCATGGAAGTTGCGCACGAAACGCATTTCCGGCTGGTTGCGCAATTGAAGCAGCCAGCGGCAGGCTTCATCGACGACCGTAGCTGTCGTGCTCGCCGCATACTGCGGATACATCGGAACCAGCAGGATGCGTGTTGCGCCGTTGGCTTTGAGGTGTGCCAGCATTTCCGGAACAGAGCGCGTTCCATAGCGCATCGCCCAGTCGACCGTGACATGATGACCCCGTTCGCCAAGCAGGCCTTTGAGCAATTTGGCCTGGCGTTCGGTATGAACACGCAGAGGCGAGCCTTCCTTCATCCACACGGAAGCGTATTTTGCCGCCGACTTTTTCGGGCGGATATTGAGGATGATGCCGTTCAGAATCAGCCACCAGATTGCCTTGGGAATTTCGACAACACGCGGGTCGGAAAGAAATTCCTTGAGGTAGCGACGCAGGGCTGGAGCACTGGCTTCGTCGGGCGTGCCAAGGTTAACGATGAGAATGGCGGTCGACGACGGCGTGCCGTGGCGATGTGGCGGTTCCGGCAGGTAACGGGACATTAGTTGTTGCTCTGGTAGGTAAGGGCGCTGGACAGCAGGCGGGCGGTGATGTCGACGATGGGAATGACGCGTTCGTAAGCCATGCGGGTTGGGCCGATGACACCGACCGAGCCGACGATCTGGCCATCGACCGTGTAGGGGGCGGTAACGACGCTGCATTCATCGAGCGGGGCAATGCCCGATTCGCCACCGATATAGATCTGGACGCCTTCGGCCCGGTTCGAGACTTCAAGCAGGCGGATCAGGCTGGAGCGCTGCTCGAACAGGTCGAACAGTTCGCGCAGTCGCTTCATGTTGGAGGACAGGTCTTCAACGCCGAGCAGGTTGCGTTCGCCGCTGATGACGTAAGGTGTCGCGTTTTCGGACATGGCAGCATCGCCGGCTTCGAGCGTCATTGCCATCAGCGGCTTGATGTCTTCGCGCAATTGCTGGATTTCAACCGACAGGCGCTGGCGTATTTGTTCGAAATCCAGGCCGGCAAAATTCTGGTTGAGGTAATTCGCGGCGCTGACCAGTTCGGCTGGCGAATAGGATTTTTCGCTGGTCAGGATGCGGTTTTGCACATCGCCGTCTGTTGTGACGATGATCAGCAGGATGCGTTTTTCGGACAGGCTGAGGAATTCGATCTGGCGAATCCGGCTGCTTGCCCGGCGCGGCGCGATGACTACGCCGGCGAACTGGGTCAGGCCGGAGAGCAGTTGCGAGGCGCTGGAGATGATTTGCTTGGATGGCTGGCCTTGCAGCGCTTCTTCCATTTCACCCATCTGGCGCGCTTCGAGCGGGCGCACGGTGAGCAGACTGTCGACAAACAGGCGATAGCCGCGGGCGGTCGGAATGCGGCCGGCCGAGGTGTGCGGGCTGGCGACAAAACCGGCGTCTTCCAGGTCGGCCATGACGTTACGGATCGTCGCCGGCGACAGGTCGAGACCGGAAAAGCGTGAAAGGGCGCGCGAACCAACCGGCTGACCATCAGCGATATAGTGTTCGACCAGCGCCTTGAGAAGGGTTCTTGAGCGTTCATCCAGCATGGCAGAGCATTGTACAAAAAAGCAGAGTGCGCGCGACAAGGCATTTTTATGCAAAAATCCCGAACATGAATAGAAGCTTCGCTTCCTGTCGCTCGCCCCGGACCATCGCGCTGGTCGGCAAATATCACAGCATGGAAATTGCCGAGTCCTTGCGTCGACTGGCTGAATACCTGCACGAACGCGGAGTTTCGGTCTTTATCGAACGAGAAACTTCGGAACATATCGGGCGCAAGGTCGATTTGTCGCGCTGGGTCACCTGCGGATTCAACGATATCGGGGCGCATGCCGACCTGGCCATCGTGCTCGGCGGCGATGGCACCATGCTCAATGCCGCTCGCCGCCTGGCCCGCTATCGTGTGCCTTTGGTCGGGGTCAATCAGGGGCGGCTCGGTTTCATGACCGATATTGCCCGGGACGACATGTTGACCTGCATGGACGATCTGCTCGACGGTCGTTTCCAGGAAGAAAAGCGGATGCTGATTTCCGCCGAGGTGATTCGCGACGGCAAGGAAATCGCGTCGAACATGGCATTGAATGATGTCGTGATCGACAAGGGCGCCATTGGCCGGATGATCGAATTCGAACTGTTTATCGACGGCGAATTCATTTATAACCTGCGTTCTGACGGCCTGATCGTCTCGACGCCAACCGGTTCGACGGCGTATTCGATGTCGGCCGGCGGGCCGATCATGCACCCGACGCTGGCCGGTATTGCGCTGGTCCCGCTTTGTCCGCATGCCTTGACCAATCGCCCGATCATCGTCAACGACAGTGCCGATATCGAATTGCGTGTCGTCAACGCCGATGATCCGCGTGTGCACTTCGACGGCCAGGTGACGCTCGATCTGGCGCGTGACGATTGCGTCCGTCTGAAACGTTCTGAATACACCATCTGTTTCCTGCATCCGCCGGGCTACAGCTATTTCGCCATGCTGCGCCAGAAACTGCACTGGAGCGAACGGCCCAAAGGTCCCTGATGCTGCGTCACCTGACTATTCGCGATTTCGTCATCGTTGATCGCCTTGAGCTTGAGTTTTCGACTGGTTTTGGCGCGTTGACCGGGGAAACCGGGGCCGGCAAGTCGATTTTGATCGATGCTTTGGCACTGGCGCTTGGTGAGCGTGCCGATGCCGGGGTGATTCGCTCCGGCTGCGAAAAAGCCGAAGTGGCGGCGACTTTCGATGTGGCCCGCCTGCCGGCAGTGGCTGCCTGGCTCAAGGCCAATGATCTTGAGGGTGATGATGAGTTGCTGCTGCGTCGCGTGGTTGACGCTGGCGGTCGTTCGCGGGCCTACATCAACGGATCTCCGGCAACGGCGCAACAATTACGCGAAGTGGGTGAATGGCTGGTCGATATCCACGGTCAACATGCACACCAGTCGCTTTTGCGCAGCGATGCCCAGCGTAATCTGCTCGATGCACATGCCGGCTTGGGCGGACTGGTCCGTGACGTCGGTGCGGCTTTTCGCCAGTGGCGCGAGCTGGACCAGACGTTGCGCGCAGCCAGCGAAGGGGCCGAAGCGCTGCAGCGCGAACGTGAGCAACTCGAGTGGCAGGTTCGTGAGCTCGATACGCTGGCTTTCACGGTCGACGAGTGGGCAACGCTTGATCTTGAACATCGTCGCCTTGGTCATGCGGCCAGCCTGATTGAAGGCGCACAGTTTGCAATTGGGTTGCTTTCGGACGACGACGGGGCGTGCGAACGTCAGATCGATAGCGTAGCCACACGTTTGTCCAGTCTTGCCGAATACGATCCGGCGCTGGAAGAGGTGGCCGGATTGGTTGCTTCGGTTCAGGCCGAGCTTTCCGAGGCTGTTTCGACCTTGCGGCGTTACGCCGATCGGGCCGATCTGGACCCGGCCCGCCTGGCCGAGGTCGAGCGGCGGATGGATGCCGTCATGGCGGCGGCGCGCAAGTATCGCGTTCAGCCGCAGGAATTGCCCGCGCTATTGTCGGGGTGGCGCGAGCGTTTGGCCGCATTGCAGGCGTCGGCTGATTTGCTGGCTCTTGAAAAGCGCGTCGCTGCGGCACGGCAGGCCTTCCTGCAGCAAGCCGGCGAGTTGTCCGGCGGGCGCCGTCAGGCGGCCGAAGCAATGGGGCTGGCGGTCAGCCAGGTCATGCGCCAGTTGGCGCTTTCGTCCGGCCGTTTCGAGGTCGCCTTGCTGCCGGTCGGCGATGGCGCGGTCTACGGGCTTGAACAGGTTGAATTCCGTATCGGCGGATTGGCGGGCAATGAAGCCAAGCCGCTGGCCAAGGTGGCATCCGGCGGCGAATTGTCGCGTATCAGTCTGGCGATCCAGGTGCTGACTTCGCGCTCGGCCAGCGTTCAGACCCTGATTTTTGACGAGGTCGATGTCGGGATTGGTGGCGGCGTCGCTGAAATCGTCGGCCGCTTGCTCAATGAACTGGGCGGCGAACGCCAGGTTTTGTGCGTCACGCATTTGCCGCAGGTCGCAGCTCAGGCCAACTGGCAGTGGCAGGTCAGCAAGGCCTTGCGCGATGGCGTTACGCTAAGTGCCATCCAGTCGCTTGATTCAGCCGGGCGTGTTCAGGAAATTGCCCGGATGCTGGGCGGAGTCGAAATTACCGACATCACCCTTCAACATGCGCGCGAATTGCTACGTTTGAAATAAGGCATATTTCCCCGGTCGACCGGGGAAATTACCCAAATCCTGACTATCTCAGAGAATATTCTGGATCAGCCGGATAGCAGCGAGTACTGCCAGCACCAGGAAAAACGCCCCGCTGACTCGGTGAATCCAGACCAGGGGCAGGCGATGCAGGAGTTTTTGGCCGGCCATTACGCCAAGAGCGGAGGTCGTTGCCAGCGCCAGCGTTGCTCCCGTCCAGACGGCCAGCGTATTGCTCGTGCTCCCCATGCCGGCCACGGCAATCTGGGTTTTGTCACCGAATTCGGCCAGAAAGATCAGCAGGAAAGTTGTGGCGAAGACATTGTGGCCGGATTTTTCCTCAATATCCTCGTCGTCCTCTTCTTCCTTGTAGCGCAAGGCGCTGATGCCGAACACGGCAAACAGCAAACCAACCGCCGCGGTGACGACCCACTCGGGAAGCCAGGCAGCAACGGCGGCGCCAAACAGGACGGCCAGCAGGTTCAGAATGGCAAAGGCGGCTACTGCGCCGAGAATGACTGGGAGAGGACGATGGCGCGCGGCCAGGGTCATGCAGACGAGTTGGCTTTTATCGCCGAATTCAGCCAGTGCAATCAGCAAAAAAGTGGCTCCTGCCGAAGAGAGCCAGGCTCCCGCCAGCATGCCGGAAAAATCAGTCATCAGAATTTACTCAGACTTCTCTTCGGTCTTGCTGCGATGCGGGCAGGCTGTCTTGGTGCATTGGGCGTAGAGATACAGGGCATGATCCTGAATGGCAAAACCACGTTCTTCGGCGATGGCATTCTGGCGCTTTTCAATTTCGGGGTCGTAAAACTCTTCGACCCGCCCGCAATCGATGCACACCAGATGATCGTGATGCTTGCCGTGGTTGATTTCGAAAACCGCCTTGCCGGATTCGAAGAAGTGGCGCTCAAGCAGGCCGGCTTGTTCAAATTGCGTCAGAACGCGATAGACAGTGGCCAGGCCAATATCCATGTTTTCATTGATGAGCATGCGATAGACGTCTTCCGCCGTCATGTGGCGGACATTGCTTTTTTCGAAAAGCTCAAGAATTTTCAGGCGCGGAAAGGTGGCTTTCAGGCCCATATTCTTAAGGCTTTGGGGGTCGCTCATCGTTAAATATCCAAAAATTGTTGGGGCAGGGCCAGGGGCGAATTCGGGTATGATATACCGCTTCAAAGGTGTTTGAGAAACTCCGGAATCCCGCATGCTCCGCTCCCGCTTACTGCTTTCTGTCGCATTCTGTGCGCTTCTGGGGGCTTGTACTTACAAGCCCGGCTTTATTAACGAGTACAAGATTGATATCCAGCAGGGCAATGTCCTGTCACAGGAAATGGTCGCCCAGCTCAAGCCGGGGCAGACGCGAGACCAGGTGCGCTTTCTCCTTGGCTCACCCATGATCACCGATGTTTTCCATCAACAGCGCTGGGATTACGTCTATCGCTACCAGAATGGCCAGACTGGCAAGGTCGAGTCTCGCAAATTCGCCGCATTCTTCAATGCGGATGGCTTGCTTGAGCGTGTCGGCGGCGATGTGGCTGTGGCCGATGTCGCCGAATTGACGGCACCGCCTCCGCAGTCGCGTTTGGTCGATCTGGGATCCCTGCCGGAAGATCTTGCTGACAAGCCGCTGCCGCCGCGCGAGGAGCCAAGCTATTTTCGTCGTTTCATGAATTTGATGGGGTTTTGATGATGGGTGCAACGCGTATTGGCATCGTTGGTGCTGGTGGTCGTATGGGGCGGATGCTGATCGAGTCTGTGTTGAAGGACGATCTGGTTGCTCTGGGCGCTGCGTTTGATGTTCCGGGCAGCCCGGCGATTGGCAAGACGGCGGGCGAACTGGTCGGAATGCCCTGTGATGTGCTCGTGACCGATGATGTTGCTGCAGGGTTGCAAAATATCGATTGCCTGATTGATTTCACGCGTCCGCAAGGAACGCTGGTCCATCTGGAACTGTGTCGCCAGGCCGGAGTCGGCATGATTATCGGGACGACAGGTTTTGAGGCTGAGGGCAAGGAAATCATTGCTGCTGCAGCGCGGGATATCCCGGTTGTTTTTGCCCCGAACATGGCTGTTGGCGTCAATGTCGTTTTCAAGCTGCTTGATGTGGCTGCCCGGATTCTGAATGAAGGCTATGACATCGAGGTGGTCGAGGCTCATCACCGAATGAAGATCGATGCCCCATCGGGTACGGCGTTGCGCATGGGTGAGGTGATTGCCAATGCGCTTGAACGGGATCTCAAGGATTGTGCTGTCTACGGTCGTGAAGGTGTGACCGGTGAGCGGGATCCATCAACCATCGGGTTCGCAACCGTGCGTGGTGGCGATATTGTCGGCGATCATACGGTGATGTTCTGCGGTATCGGTGAGCGCGTTGAAATAACCCACAAGGCAGCCAGCCGCATGCCCTACGCACTGGGAAGTTTGCGTGCTGCACGCTACATTGCCGGGCGGAAGAGTGGTTTGTTCGATATGCAGGACGTTCTCGGGTTGCGCTAGTGCCGATTAAATCTCCGTTGCTTGCCCGTCAGCTTCAAGAAGCCTTCGGTGCCGATGGCGAGCAGAGTCTTGCGCGATTGTTGGCGCAGGCAGGCGGAAGTGGCAATGGAGATTTGGTCAAAGGGGTTGAGGCGTTGCTTGGCTTGGTTGATGCCGGCTACGCTGCTTATACCGGATTGAATAAGTGGCAGACCCTGCTCTCCGGCGATGCGCTGAGTGACTGGAACCTGCGGACAGGCAACATCGAGTCGGGGCGCCAGTGGAAGGGCTTGCTCGGCTATGCCTCCAGTGAGCTGGATAACTCGATTGCCCAGTGGCAGAAACTGGTTCATCCGGATGATCTGCGGATTTTGCAGGCCCAGATTGCGGCTCAGGGGCAGAGCAACGAACGTTTTTTCCAGATAGAGTGCCGGATGCGTGCCCGCGATGGGCTGTGGCGCTGGTTGTTGCTGCGCGGCGCCGTGGCGGCTCGTGATGGTGATGGCGAGCCTGTTCGCATGCTGATTCTCCAACGCGACATCAGCGAAGTGAAAAGCGGCGAGGCCGACTTGATTGCCGCCAAAGAGTCGGCTGAGTCGGCCAACAAGGCACGGGGAGCTTTTCTGGCCAATATGAGCCATGAAATCAGAACCCCGATGAATGGCATTATCGGCATGACCGAACTGGCGCTGGATACCGAGCTTGATGCCGAGCAGCGACACTATCTGCGCACGGTCAAATCGTCGGCCGAGGCTTTGCTGACCATCGTCAATGACATTCTCGATTTTTCCAAAATCGAAGCCGGAAAAATGGAGTTCGAGGCGGTCGGCTTCTCCGTGCATAACACGGTGCTTGAGGCGGCCAGGGTGCTGGCTGTCAGTGCTCACAAGAAAAACCTGGAATTGATTGCCAATGTTCGGCCTGAGGTTCCTCTGCGTGTTATCGGTGATCCAACCCGCTTGCGTCAGGTGATCATCAATTTGATCGGCAATGCGATCAAATTCACCGAGCAGGGTGAGGTGATTGTCGAGGTGGTGGTTGAGAAGTCGACTGAAAACTCGGTCTTCCTCCATTTCATGATTCGGGACACCGGTATCGGCGTTCCGGCAGACAAGCAAAAAGCCATTTTCGATGCATTTTCCCAGGCGGATGTTTCGACGACCCGGCGCTTTGGCGGTACCGGACTGGGCTTGGCCATCTGCGCCCGATTGGTTCAGTTGATGGATGGGAGAATCTGGCTCGACAGTACGCCGGGTGTCGGTTCGGTATTTTCATTTACGGCCCGCCTGGGGATTGAATCCGTTGCCTCTCCAGTTTTGCCGGATGCCGCTTTCAAGGGGCGGCGTGCCTTGGTTGTGGAAGATAATGCGGCGGCAGGCGCTTATCTGGTGGAGCTGCTTGAGCGACTGGGAATTCAGGTCACCTTGCTGCCAGATTCGATTGCTGTGGCTGATGCGATAGAACGGATGCGTGCGGTCGACTTTCCGTTTGACTTCATTTTCGCTGATGCGGGTATGGCTGCACCGGCAGGTTTTGCTTTGGCTGAAAGTTGGCAGGCTGCGGGGCGGCCCGAGAAATTGATTTTCATGCTGACGACCGAGAACCAGCGGCAGGATCTGGCTCGTTTGCGTCAGCTGGAAGTCTCAGCTCATCTGGTTAAGCCGATCGGCGTTGATGACCTTGCCGATGCGTTGTCCCTGGCGGTAGGCAAGGCGGGGCAGGGGCATGATCTTGCTGCCGATTTGCTGCCGGCAGCGGATCAATCACAGGCGGGGCAGGGTGTTTCGATTCTGCTTGTTGAAGATAATCCGGTTAATCAGGAATTGGCGATTCGTTTGCTGGAGCGCCATGGTTACAGCGTTGTCGTCGCCAACAATGGCGCAGAGGCGGTTGAGCAGTTTGATGGAAACCACTTCGACCTGATCTTGATGGATATGCAGATGCCGGTGATGGGCGGGATCGAGGCCACAGAGGCCATCCGCTCGCGGGAAATGCGTCGCAGTTGGGTGGTTTCTCATGAATTTGAGCCCGTTTACATTATTGCAATGACAGCCAATGTCATGGCCAGCGATCGTGATCGCTGCCTTGAGGCTGGCATGAACGATTTTGTTCCGAAGCCTTTGCGGCCGGATGAGCTTTTTGCGGCGCTGGCCAGGGCGGGTGTTGGTCAGGCCGATGTGGTGTTTTCTGCACCGCCTGAACCGGTTCGTAAAGAACGGGTTCGCCTTGATCTGGCAGCTGCGCTGCGGGATATTGGTGATGCGGATTTGTTTGTCACCATGGCGGGGATGCTGCTCGGTGAATGGGATGAGCATCTGGCGCGGGTTGAGCGGGCGCTGGGGGCGAATGATCCGCACGAGTTACGCATGCATGCGCATACTCTGAAGAGCCTTTTGGCCATGTTCCATGCCGATGCGGCCCGGCGTCATGCCATGGAAATCGAGAGTGCGGTGCTCTCCGTGGAAAATGTCGACTGGCCGCACTGCCATCACCTTTATCTGTTGCTGAAAGATGAGATGGCTCACATTCGGCCGGATCTCCAGCGTTTTGTCGAGACTCGCGTAATACCTTGAATTTGCCTGAAAAGGTAGTTTTCGGCTAGAATAGTAAGGTTAAAAAGCACAAGCGGGGAGGCGCAAGCCTTCCCGCTTGGCACATGAATAAGCAGAAAATACTAGGAGAGCCGGTCGTGTCATTGCTGCCCTCATTTACCCCCGCCATTCTCGCCCTCGCCGACGGAACGGTTTTCAAGGGCCAATCCATCGGCGCAGATGGTGTCACCAGTGGCGAGGTGGTGTTCAATACCGCCATGTCCGGTTATCAGGAAATCCTCACCGATCCATCCTATAGCCGCCAGATCGTTACATTGACCTACCCGCATATCGGTAATACCGGTTGCAATGCAGAAGATTTTGAATCAGCGGCCAATTACGCAGCTGGCCTGGTCATTCGTGACCTGCCGCCGCGCGCATCAAATTGGCGCATGCAGGACGATCTTTCGTCTTATCTAAAGAAGCACGGCATTGTTGCCATTGCCGGTATCGATACGCGCAAGCTGACTCGCATCCTGCGTGAAAAGGGTGCTCAGGCAGGCTGCATTCTGGCGGGTGAAGTCGATGAAGCAAAGGCTTTGTCGATGGCTCGGGCTTTCCCGGGGCTGGCTGGAATGGATCTGGCCAAAGTGGTTTCCGTCAAGGAAAGCTACGAGTGGACTGAAGGCGAATGGACGCTGACTGGCTACAACGCCGGTCCGGCACCGCGCTTCCACGTTGTTGCCTATGATTTTGGCGTCAAGCGCAACATCCTGCGCATGCTTGCCGAGCGCGGTGTAAAGCTCACCGTCGTGCCGGCCCAGACGCCGGCCGCCGATGTGCTGGCCATGAAGCCGGATGGCGTGTTCCTGTCGAATGGTCCGGGTGATCCGGAACCCTGCGACTATGCCGTGACCGCGATTCGTGAGTTTCTCGACCGCGGCGTGCCGACGTTTGGCATCTGCCTCGGCCACCAGTTGCTGGCCCTTGCTTCCGGCGCCAAAACGCTGAAGATGAAGTTCGGTCATCATGGGGCCAATCATCCGGTCAAGGACATGGATACCGGCCAGGTGCTGATTACCAGCCAGAACCACGGTTTCGCGGTCGACGCTGATTCCCTGCCGAAAAACCTGCGCGCCACGCACGTTTCGTTGTTCGACGGTTCCCTGCAAGGCATCGCTCGGACCGATGTGCCGGCCTTCTCCTTCCAGGGGCATCCGGAAGCCAGCCCGGGCCCGCACGATGTCGCTTACCTGTTTGACCGCTTCCTCGATGCCATGACGCGTGGCGTTGCGGCGCTGAACAACGCGCAATAAGGCGAGAGTAAAGAAATGCCGAAACGTACAGACATAAAAAGTGTTTTGATTATTGGCGCCGGCCCGATCATCATCGGTCAGGCCTGCGAATTCGACTACTCCGGCGCGCAAGCCTGCAAGGCGCTGCGCGAAGAGGGTTACAAGGTCATCCTGGTTAACTCCAATCCGGCGACGATCATGACCGACCCGGAAATGGCCGACGTCACCTACATCGAGCCGATCACCTGGCAGGTTGTCGCCAAGATCATCGAAAAGGAACGCCCGGATGCGCTGCTGCCGACGATGGGTGGTCAGACCGCGCTGAACTGCGCGCTCGATCTCGATCGCGAAGGCGTGCTGGCCAAGTTCAACGTCGAACTGATCGGTGCTTCCAAGGAAGCCATCGACAAGGCCGAGGACCGCCAGAAGTTCAAGGACGCGATGACCAAGATCGGTCTCGGTTCGGCTCGCTCGGCCACTGCGCACAGTATGGAAGAGGCTTACCAGGTGCAGGCGATGATCGGCTTCCCGACCATTATTCGCCCGTCCTTCACGCTGGGCGGCACGGGCGGCGGTATCGCCTACAACATGGAAGAGTTCGAGACCATCTGCAAGCGCGGTCTTGAAGCTTCGCCGACCAACGAGCTGCTGATCGAAGAATCGCTGCTCGGCTGGAAGGAATACGAGATGGAAGTGGTCCGCGACAAGGCGGACAACTGCATCATCGTTTGTTCGATCGAAAACCTCGATCCGATGGGCGTGCACACTGGTGACTCGATTACTGTTGCGCCGGCCCAGACGCTGACCGACAAGGAATACCAGCTGCTGCGCAATGCCTCGATTGCCGTGCTGCGCGAGATTGGTGTTGATACCGGTGGTTCGAACGTGCAGTTCTCGATCAATCCGAAGGATGGTCGCTGCATCGTCATCGAAATGAACCCGCGCGTTTCCCGCTCGTCGGCCCTGGCCTCCAAGGCGACCGGTTTCCCGATCGCCAAGATTGCTGCCAAGCTGTCCGTCGGTTACACGCTGGATGAATTGACCAACGATATTACGGGCGGCAAGACGCCGGCTTCCTTCGAACCGTCGATCGATTATGTGGTTACCAAGGTGCCGCGTTTCGCGTTCGAAAAATTCCCGCAGGCCGACAATACGCTGACCACGCAAATGAAGTCAGTGGGCGAAGTGATGGCCATGGGCCGCACTTTCCAGGAGTCGCTGCAGAAAGCACTGCGTGGCCTGGAAGTGGGTGTCGATGGTTTCAATTTGAAATCGGTTGACCCGGAAACCATCGATGAGCAACTGGCGCGTCCGACTCCGGATCGCCTGTGGTATGTCGCGGATGCCTTCGGCGTCGGCATGTCGGTCGAGAAGGTTTTCGATCTGACCAAGATCGACCCGTGGTTCCTCGTTCAGATCAAGGAAATCGTTGATCTGGAACTGGAAGTCGAAAAGCGCGAATTTTCGTCGTTGACCGCGGAAGAGCTGCGTTTCCTCAAGAAAAAAGGCTTCTCCGACCGTCGTCTGGCTTATTTGCTGAAGACGAATGAGTCCGACTTCCGCAAGCGTCGTCACGAATTGGGCGTGCGCCCGGTGTACAAGCGTGTTGACACCTGCGCCGCCGAGTTCTCGACCAACACCGCCTATATGTACTCGACCTATGAGGACGAGTGTGAGGCTAATCCGACGGACAAGAAGAAGATCATGGTGCTGGGCGGTGGCCCGAACCGCATCGGCCAGGGCATCGAGTTCGACTACTGCTGCGTGCATGCCGCGATGGCGATGCGTGAAGACGGTTACGAAACGATCATGGTCAACTGCAATCCGGAAACCGTGTCGACTGACTATGACACGTCAGATCGTCTGTATTTCGAGCCGCTGACGCTGGAAGATGTGCTGGAAGTCGTCGCCATCGAAAAGCCGGTTGGCGTCATCGTCCAGTACGGCGGTCAGACGCCGTTGAAGCTCGCGCTGGCGCTCGAAGCCAACGGTGTGCCGATCATCGGTACCTCGCCGGAATCGATCGACGTTGCAGAAGATCGCGAACGTTTCCAAAAGCTGCTGCATGAGCTCGGTCTCAAGCAGCCGCCGAACCGTACCGCGCGTACCGAAGAGGATGCACTGCGTCTGGCGGCTGAAATCGGTTATCCGCTGGTCGTTCGCCCGTCTTACGTGCTGGGCGGCCGGGCCATGGAAATCGTTCATGAACAGAAGGATCTTGAGCGTTACATGCGCGAAGCCGTCAAGGTTTCCCATGATTCGCCGGTGCTGCTCGACCGTTTCCTGAACGATGCCGTCGAGTGCGACGTTGATGCCTTGTCGGATGGTGACGAAGTCATCATCGGTGGCGTCATGGAGCATATCGAACAGGCCGGCGTGCACTCTGGTGACTCGGCATGTTCGCTGCCGCCGTATTCACTCGGTGCCGAAGTGCAGGCTGAACTGCGTCGTCAGACCAAGTTGATGGCCAAGGCACTGAATGTCTGCGGCTTGATGAACGTGCAGTTCGCGATCAAGGATGAAGAGGTTTACGTCCTGGAAGTGAATCCACGCGCTTCGCGTACCGTACCTTTCGTTTCCAAGGCCACCGGTCTGCAACTGGCCAAGATCGCCGCACGCTGCATGTCGGGTCGCAGCCTGAAGGACCAGGGCGTGACGAAGGAAGTCATCCCACCGTATTTCTCGGTCAAGGAAGCCGTCTTCCCGTTCGTCAAGTTCCCGGGCGTCGATACCATTTTGGGCCCGGAAATGAAGTCGACCGGCGAAGTCATGGGCGTCGGCAAGACCTTCGCTGAAGCTTTCGTCAAGTCACAGCTGGCCGCCAGCGTCAAGCTGCCTTCGTCCGGCAAGGCTTTCCTGTCGGTCAAGGATAGCGACAAGGTCAAGGCTGTCGATGTCGCTCGTCATCTCCATGAAGCCGGCTTCCAGCTGGTGGCGACACGTGGGACGGCCCATGCCATCGAAGCGGCTGGCTTGCCGGTTCAGGTAGCCAACAAGGTGACCGAAGGTCGTCCGCACATCGTCGACATGATCAAGAACAATGAAATTGCGCTGATCATCAACACGGTTGAGGAAAAGCGTCTGGCGATCAACGATTCGCGCTCGATCCGGACTTCCGGCCTGCAGGCACGGGTCACCATGTACACCACGATCTGGGGTGCAGAAGCTGCGGCAGAAGGCATTCGCAACAGCGGTGAGCTGGTTGTTTACCCGATTCAGGCGCTGCACGAGCAACTTCACTAAGAGAACCCGAGAACCGCCGGGTAGCCCAATTGGGGCGCCGGCGGTTTTCCTTTTGCTGGAAAAATTATGAGTAAAGTCCCGTTGACCGTGGCAGGTGCCGAAAAGCTCAGGGAAGAATTGCATCGTTTGAAAACGATCGAGCGCCCCAGCGTGATTGCCGCCATTGCCGAGGCACGATCGCATGGCGATTTGTCTGAAAATGCCGAATACGATGCCGCCAAGGAACGCCAGGGTTTCGTTGAAGGGCGCATTCAGGAGGTTGAAGGAAAGCTTTCGAATGCACAGATCATTGATCCGAAAGTCCTCGATGCGGATGGTCGCTGCGTTTTTGGGGCGACGGTGGATATTGAAGATCAGGATTCCGGCGAGTCCGTGACCTATCAAATCGTGGGTGAGGATGAGGCGGATATCAAGTCGGGCAAATTGTCGGTTGCATCACCGATGGCCCGTGCCTTGATTGGCAAGTATGCCGGTGACGTTGCGCAAGTGCAGGCGCCGGGCGGTTTGCGCGAATACGAAATTATTGACGTTCGGTACGAATAAGGATTGCCGGACTGAAAACAGCCTTGCAGGTCTGCTGTGCGTAAATTTTCCGACGCTTTGTATCTCTCTTGCCTGACCTTGTGGATAGGCGGCATGTGGTCAATCGGTTATATGGTTGCCCCGGTTCTCTTTGCCAATCTGGCTGATCGCCAACTGGCTGGTTTGCTGGCTGGAAAAATGTTTGCCCTGATTGGCTGGCTGGGTTTGGGCTGTGCCGCTTACCTGCTGATTTTTCTTGTTGTTCGCGGTGGCGTGCGTGCTTTCAGGTCAGCCATGTTCTGGCTGATTCTGGTGATGATGCTGCTAACGGCAGCCAGTCAGTTCGGTATCCAGCCTTTGATGGCGCAACTCAAGGCGAATGCCTGGCCACGCGAAGTGATGGAGACGGTATTGCGTGACCGCTTTGCGGCCTGGCATGGCATTTCCAGCATTCTCTACCTGGTGCAGAGTATGCTGGGCCTGTGGGTCGTTGTCTGGAGTGGGCGAGGGCTGAAGTGATCAGCCTTGGAAAGCGCGCTTGGTCTTGCGCGGTTCGGAGGCCGGGCGACGCGATTTTGTGCTGCCGGGTTTGTTGACCGCAGGCGTGCCTGCCGGGGCGGGGCGGTACACAATCAGCAGCTTGCCGATGTGCTGGACAGGAGCGGCGCCGAGATTGGCGCAGATTTGCTCGTAGTAGGCAAGGCGGTTTTCTCGGCTGTCGCCATAGACACGAATTTTGATCAGTTCGTGTGCTGCCAAGCAGACTTCGATTTCCTTGAGAACAGCCTCTGTCAGGCCATTTTCGGCAATCGAGACAACGGGATTGAGGCTGTGGGCCCGGGCGCGTAATTCGCGGCGTGCATCGGAAGATAATTGCAGCATGTGTAAACCTTTCAAAAGCGGCATTTTACCGAATGAAAAGAACCAGAACCAGTAAAGCATGGATGCGTGAGCACATTAATGATACCTATGTGCAACTTGCGCGCAAGGAAGGCTGGCGTTCGCGTGCCGCTTTCAAGTTGATGGAAATCGACGACAAGGACAAACTCCTGGCAAGGGGCGCGGTCGTCGTGGACTTGGGGGCGACGCCCGGAGGCTGGTCGCAAGTGGCGGCCAAGCGAGTTGGTGGCGGAGGCATGGTCTTCGCGCTTGATTTGCTGGAAATGGAACCGATTCACGGTGTCGACTTCATTCAGGGCGATTTTCGGGAGGATGAAGTACTGCATCAACTCGAAGAAAAACTCGATGGCCGGACTGTGGGGCTTGTAATGTCGGACATGGCCCCCAATATGTCAGGAGTGCCTTTGGTTGACCAGGCTCGGGTGATGTACCTGGCTGAGTTAGGTCTGGAGTTTTGCAAGGCACACTTGAAACCGGAAGGTGCTTTTCTGGTCAAAGTATTTCAGGGCTCGGATTATGAGAATTTCCTCCGGGCCATGCGTGAGGTTTTCAAGACGGTTGTTGTACGTAAACCCGATGCTTCGCGCGACCGAAGCGCCGAGCTTTATTTGCTCGGTCGTGTGTTGCGCTGACAGTTGTGTATAGAATGGCGTTTTTGTCGCTCGGCGCCGTAGAAGGAGAGCAAGCTTGAACAACATGTTCAAAAACCTCGCAGTCTGGCTGGTTATCGGTCTTGTACTGATGACGGTTTTCAACCAGTTCAACAGCCGTCAGGTTGCGACCGGTTCTGTCGAATATTCGCAATTCATCGAAGAGGTGAAGCAGGGGCGCATCTCCAAGGTCGTTATGGAAGGACGTACGCTCAAAGCGACGACGACTGAGGGCAAGCGCATCACGTCGTACGCACCGCCTGATTTGTGGCTGGTTTCCGATCTGCTCAAGAGTGGCGTCAAAATTGAAGCCAAGCCGGAAGAAGAGCCATCTTTCCTGATGAATCTGTTTGTCAGCTGGTTCCCGATGCTGTTGTTGATCGGCGTCTGGGTATTCTTCATGCGTCAGATGCAGGGTGGCGGCAAAGGTGGTGCATTCTCCTTCGGCAAGTCACGCGCCCGGATGACGGACGAGGCTCAGAATGTCATCACCTTTGTTGATGTTGCTGGTTGTGACGAGGCCAAGGAAGAAGTTCAGGAAATCGTCGATTTTCTGCGTGACCCGTCAAAATTCCAGAAGTTGGGCGGCCGGATTCCCAAGGGGGTGCTAATGGTTGGCAACCCGGGTACGGGTAAAACTTTGCTTGCCAAGGCGATTGCCGGTGAGGCAAAAGTGCCTTTCTTCAGTATCTCCGGTTCCGATTTCGTTGAAATGTTTGTCGGTGTCGGTGCGGCTCGTGTTCGCGACATGTTCGAAAACGCCAAGAAGCACGCACCGTGCATCATCTTCATCGATGAAATCGATGCGGTTGGCCGTCACCGTGGTGCGGGTGTCGGCGGCGGCAATGACGAGCGCGAGCAAACGCTGAATCAGTTGCTTGTTGAAATGGATGGTTTTGAAGGTCACTCGGGGATCATCGTGATCGCTGCGACCAATCGTCCTGATATCCTGGACCCGGCTCTGCTTCGTCCGGGGCGCTTCGACCGCCAGGTTGTCGTCCCCTTGCCGGATATTCGCGGCCGTGAGGAAATTCTCAAGGTTCACATGCGCAAGGTGCCAATCGCCGGTGATGTCAAAGCCGATGTGATTGCTCGTGGTACCCCCGGCTTTTCGGGGGCGGACTTGGCTAATCTGGTTAATGAAGCAGCCTTGTTTGCTGCTCGCCGTAACAAGCGCCTGGTTGATATGGACGACTTCGAAATGGCGAAGGACAAGATCATGATGGGCAGTGAGCGCCGCAGCATGGTGATGTCCGAAGAAGAAAAGATGAACACCGCTTATCACGAGTCTGGTCATGCCGTGGTTGCCAAGATCATGCCTAAATCCGACCCTGTTCACAAGGTGACGATCATCCCGCGCGGTCGTGCGCTTGGCTTGACCATGCAACTGCCCGAGCAGGACCGCTATGCGTATGATCGTGTCTATCTGATGAGTCGCATTGCCGTTCTCTTTGGTGGTCGCATTGCCGAAGAGTTGTTCATGAACCAGATGACGACGGGCGCTTCCAACGATTTCGAGCGTGCAACCTCGATGGCGCGCGATATGGTGACCCGCTATGGCATGTCGGATGCGCTGGGCCCGATGGTGTATGGCGAAAACGAAGGTGAGGTTTTCCTCGGGCGCTCGGTCACGACCCACAAGAGTGTTTCGGAAGCGACCATGCAGCAGGTTGATGCCGAAATTCGTCGGATTATTGACGAGCAGTATGCGTTGGCCCGGAAAATCCTTGAAGAAAATCGTGACAAGGTGGAGGCGATGACCAAGGCGCTGCTTGAATGGGAAACCATCGATGCCGAGCAGATCAACGACATCATGGAAGGCAAGCCGCCGCGTGCGCCGAAGCCGAGCCAGAGTACGTCGCGTGCCTCGAAGCCCGATGACTCCCATGACGCCGAGCCGAGTGCTGCTGCGCCGGCCTGATCGGGCTGATTCACCAACAAGCCGGGAGCCTGTTCCCGGCTTTTTCGTTTCTTGCTATGTCAATTCTTCAATGTGGTTCTTATCAGCTTGATCTGACTATTCCCAAAGTCATGGGGATTGTTAATGTGACGCCGGATTCTTTTTCCGGTGATGGTCTGGCAGGCGATGTTGACCGGGCAATTATGCATGCCCGCGCGCAACTGGAAGCAGGGGCGGATATTCTCGACATCGGTGCCGAGTCTTCGCGCCCAGGTGCGATTCCAGCATCTGAGGCGGATGAGTTGGCGCGTCTCGTTCCTCTCCTGAAAGAAGTGACAGCTTGGGGGGTCCCCGTGTCGGTGGATACCTACAAGCCTGCCGTGATGCGTTCAGCCCTGGCACTGGGGGCTTCGATGATCAATGATATCGCTGGCTTGTCCCATCCGGGGGCTCTGGAGGCGGTTGCCGGGAGTGAATGTGCAATTTGTCTGATGCACATGCAGGGCGCCCCAGGCACGATGCAGTCAGCACCGGTCTATGGCGATGTTGTGCGTGAGGTACATGATTTTCTCGCGCAGCGAATTAAAGCCTGTCGGGCGGTGGGCATTGATGATCGGCGGCTGGTCCTTGATCCTGGTTTCGGATTTGGCAAAACGCTGACGCATAATTTACAGCTTTTTCGTCAGTTGACCGCGGCAGTTCCCGCGGGTTTTCCTGTGTTGGCGGGGATTTCACGTAAGACGATGCTTGGGCAGATAACCGGCCGTTCGGTTGAGGAGCGCCAGGTTGCCAGCGTGGCTGCTGCACTTCTTGCTGCTCAAAAAGGTGCGAAAATATTGCGTGTGCATGATGTTGGCGCAACCAGGGATGCCTTGGCTGTCTGGTTGGCAATTGAACGGGAGCTTGATGATGAGTAGAAAATATTTTGGGACTGACGGCGTGCGTGGCCGTGTTGGTCAGGCACCAATCACGCCGGATTTTGTCATGCGGCTTGGTTATGCGGCTGGCAAGGTGTTGATGGAGAATTGCAAAATGCCGGCGGGTGAGCGCCCATCTGTGCTGATCGGTAAAGATACCCGTCTGTCGGGGTATATGCTTGAGTCGGCGCTGGAGGCCGGATTTTCTGCGGCGGGTGTTGATGTCTGTCTGGTCGGGCCGATTCCGACGCCGGCTGTGGCTTACCTGACGCGTGCTCTTCGGCTGCAGGCCGGGATTGTTATCTCGGCATCACACAATCCGTATTACGACAACGGGATCAAGTTCTTTTCGGCACAGGGCACCAAGCTGCCTGATGAGGTTGAGTCTGCCATTGAAGCAGGTATCGATCAGCCGATGGTGTGCGTGCCGGCAGCCGAGTTGGGGCGAGCTACCCGCATTGATGATGCCCGTGGCAGGTATATTGAATTCTGTAAAAGTACCTTTCCAAACGATCTGGATTTGCGCGGTCTGAAAATTGTAGTTGATTGCGCACACGGTGCTGCCTATCACACAGCACCTAGCGTTTTTCATGAGTTGGGTGCAGAGGTTGTTGCCATTGGTGCTCAGCCCAATGGCCTGAATATCAATGATGGGTTCGGAGCGACAGCGCCTCGCGCCCTGTGTGATGCTGTTCTTGCTAATCGGGCGGATTTGGGTGTCGCGCTGGATGGCGATGCGGATCGAATCCAGATGGTCGATGCGGAAGGTAATCTCTACGATGGTGATCAATTGCTTTACGCCATCGTGCGAGGCCGTGCGCGTCTGGGCAAGGTTGATGGTGTGGTTGGAACGCTAATGACCAATCTGGCGCTCGAGCACGCCTTGGGGAAAATGAATATTCCGTTTGCGCGAGCCGCGGTGGGCGATCGGTATGTGGTTGAAATGCTCAACGCAAAAGGCTGGTTGTTCGGCGGTGAGAATTCGGGGCATATCCTTGCCCTTGATCGTCATAGTACGGGGGATGGGTTGGTTGCTGCATTGCAGGTTCTCGCCGCCATGCGACAGTCGGGGGAGGATTTGAAATCACTGCTTGGCGGATTGCGTCTCTATCCGCAAAAGTTGATTAATGTGCCAATCAGCAAAGGATTTTCATGGAAGGAAGATCCTGAAATTATGGCGGGCTTGGCGATGGTTGAGTCTGAGATTTCAGGGCGGGGCAGGGTTTTGCTCCGTGCATCAGGGACCGAGCCTTTGCTGAGAGTGATGGTGGAGGGCGATGATGCTGCGCTGGTCCAGTCCGCTGCCGAAAAACTGGCTGAGATAGTCCGGCGGGCAGCACACTAGCGTGCTCATGGACATGGATATTGCCGTGCCAACGTGCTGTCGCTATAATCCAAAGGTTTTTGCCAATCAAAATAAGCGAGCTTATGCGTAAAAAGTTTGTCGCCGGGAACTGGAAAATGCATGGCAGCATCCAGCAAAATGCGGCACTGCTTGAGCGCATAAGGCATGAGATGTTGGGTGGTGCGTGCGATGTTGCTGTGTGCGTACCTTATCCCTATCTCTCGCAGGTTCAGCAGCTTCTTGGTGGGTCTTCTGTTGCCTGGGGGGCTCAATCAGTCAGCCAGCATCCGCTGGGCGCGTTTACCGGCGAAGTTTCAGCCTCGATGCTCGTGGAGTTTGGTTGTCGCTACGTGCTGGTTGGCCATTCTGAGCGACGCAGTTTGTTTGCCGAGTCAGATGCTGTTGTTGCTGAAAAATTTTTTGCGGCGCAGGAGATGGGGCTGGTTCCAATCTTGTGTGTTGGCGAAACGTTAGCTGAGCGTGAGGCTGGTCGGACTGTGGCAGTGGTTTCGCGTCAGTTGACGGCCGTGCTTGAGCGTTCGGGGGCTTCTGCTCTGGGGGGGGTGATTGTTGCTTATGAGCCGGTCTGGGCGATAGGTACGGGGGTTACGGCCTCTCCTTTGCAGGCTCAGGAAGTTCATGCGGCGATCCGGGCGTTTGTGGCTGGGTTCGATAAGGTAGTGGCTGAAAAGCTTCGCATTCTTTATGGGGGGAGTGTGAAGCCTGGTAATGCAAAAGATTTGTTTGCGCAGTTGGACATTGATGGCGGTTTGATCGGTGGAGCTGCGCTGGTTGCGGACGATTTTCTGGCGATTTGCCAAGCGGCAAATTGATAGGCGTAAATAATGAATTGGTTATTCTCTGTTGTTTTGACGGTCCATATTCTCGTGGCTCTGGCGATTGTCGGGTTGGTGCTGATGCAGCACGGCAAGGGAGCAGACATGGGGGCGGCTTTTGGTAGCGGAGCTTCGGGTAGTTTGTTTGGCTCGTCGGGCTCGGCAAATTTCCTGAGTCGTGCAACCGGAGTTCTTGCTGGCGTGTTCTTTGTGACGAGTTTGACCTTGGCATACGTCGCGTCAAATAAGCCAAAAACGACTGGTAGTGTGATGCAAGAGACGGTACAATCGCAGCCGGTTTCGGGGTCCGTGTCTGCGGGCGTTGAGGCGCCAGTGGTGCCGGTTGATGCGGCTTCCAAGGCAAAAGATATTCCGAAGTAACGCAAGGCTGTTTGCCTGGCAACGAGTCCTCGCCGGGTAAGCGGATGGTAGTGCCGACGTGGTGAAATTGGTAGACACGCTATCTTGAGGGGGTAGTGGCGCAAGCTGTGCGAGTTCGAGTCTCGCCGTCGGCACCAATATTGGGGCAGTGGCCGTAAGGCGCGCTGTTTCGTACAAGAAACTGAAAATTGGCGGCGGATCATGGAAAACTACTTTCCAATCCTGATGTTCGTCCTGGTGGGTGTTGCGGTTGGCGTTTTGCCGGTTGCAATGGGGTTCCTGCTTGCACCCAGCAAGCCGGATCCGGAGAAGCTTTCTCCCTACGAGTGCGGCTTTGAGGCTTTCGAAGATGCACGTATGAAGTTTGACGTGCGTTACTACCTGATTGCTATCCTTTTCATTCTTTTTGACCTGGAAATTGCGTTCCTGTTTCCGTGGGCAACAATTTTCAAGGATATCGTCGCGACTGAATCGATCAAGTTGTTCGGTTTTGTCGAAATGCTGGTTTTCGTTACCATCCTGGTTATTGGCTACGTGTATGCCTGGGCCAAGGGTGCGCTGGAATGGGAATAAAGCATGGCTATTGAAGGTATTCTCCAGGAAGGTTTTGTCACCACGACGGCTGACAAGCTAATCAACTACATGCGCACAGGTTCGATGTGGCCAATGACTTTTGGTCTTGCCTGTTGTGCGGTTGAAATGATTCATGCGGGCTGCGCCCGCTATGACCTTGACCGCTTTGGCGTGGTTTTTCGCCCGAGTCCGCGTCAGTCAGATGTAATGATCGTTGCTGGTACGCTGACCAATAAAATGGCGCCGGCCTTGCGTAAGGTTTACGACCAGATGGCAGAGCCGCGTTGGGTTATTTCCATGGGTTCCTGTGCCAATGGTGGTGGCTACTATCATTACTCGTATTCCGTAGTGCGTGGTTGCGACCGAATTGTGCCGGTCGATATCTATGTCCCCGGTTGCCCTCCGACGGCGGAGGCTTTGCTGTACGGCATCATCCAGTTGCAGAACAAGATTCGCCGTACTAACACCATTGCTCGTTAATTGCCAAGGCTGATTGACTATGTCCGCCAAGCTGGAAACGCTTAGCCAGAATTTGCAAAAGCACTTCGGTGAAAAACTGAAGTCGCTGACGCTTGCGTTGGGAGAGGTGACTATTGAAGTTGCTTCCGCCGACTATTTTTCCGTGATGCAGACGCTGCGCGACGAAGCTGATCTTGGCTTCGATGAGTTGATCGATCTTTGCGGTGTTGATTATTCGACCTATGGTGATGGTGCGTGGCAAGGCAAGCGGTTTGCCGCTGTCTCGCATCTTCTGTCCATTCCGAACAATTGGCGTCTGCGGGTTCGTGTCTTCGCCGAAGACGATGCTTTTCCTGCGGTCGACTCGGTGACGTCAGTGTGGACCAGTGTTAACTGGTTTGAGCGCGAGGCATTTGATCTGTTCGGTATCGCCTTTGTCGGTCACGATGATTTGCGTCGTATTCTTACCGACTACGGTTTTATCGGTCATCCTTTCCGTAAGGATTTCCCGATTTCCGGTCATGTTGAAATGCGCTACGACCCGGATCAGGCACGAGTTATTTACCAGCCGGTAACCATCGAGCCACGTGAAAATACCCCGCGCATTGTGCGCGAAGATACTTACGGGGACCCCGCACATGGCTGATATCCGCAATTTTACGCTTAATTTCGGCCCGCAGCACCCGGCCGCACACGGTGTGCTCCGTCTTGTTCTCGAACTTGATGGCGAAGTCGTCCAGCGTGCCGATCCGCACATTGGTCTGCTACACCGTGCGACTGAAAAACTGGCTGAAACCCGTACTTGGGTCCAGTCCGTGCCCTATATGGATCGTCTCGACTATGTGTCGATGATGTGCAATGAGCATGCTTACTGTCTGGCGACCGAGAAATTGCTCGGCATCGAAGTACCTGAGCGTGGCAAGTACATCCGTACCATGTTTGACGAAGTGACGCGTATCCTGAACCACTTGCTCTGGATTGGTTGTCATGCGCTGGACGTTGGCGCGATGACCATGGCGCTCTATACTTTCCGCGAGCGTGAAGACCTGATGGATGCTTACGAGGCTGTATCCGGTGCTCGTCTGCATGCTGCCTATTACCGTCCGGGCGGCGTTTATCGCGACTTGCCGGATCGTATGCCGCAATACGAAGCTTCAACCTGGACCAGCGCCAAGAGAGCCAAGGAACTGAATGGTAATCGGGGTGGTTCGTTGCTTGATTTCCTGGAAGACTTTACCGACCGCTTCCCGACGTATCACGCGGAGTACCACACGCTTCTGACCGATAACCGGATCTGGAAGCAGCGTCTGGTTAATGTCGGCGTCGTGACGCCAGAGCGTGCGCGCCAGATGGGGTTCTCCGGTGCCATGCTGCGTGGTTCCGGGATTGCTTGGGACTTGCGCAAGAAGCAGCCGTATGCCGCCTATGACAAGATGGATTTTGACATCCCGGTCGGTGTGAACGGCGATAGCTATGATCGTTATCTGGTTCGCATGGAAGAAATGCTCCAGTCGAACCGTATTATCAAGCAGTGTATTGACTGGCTCCGCAAGAATCCGGGGCCTGTGATCACTGATAATCACAAGGTTGCTCCGCCATCACGTGAAAATATGAAAACCAACATGGAGGAGCTGATTCATCACTTCAAGCTCTTCACTGAAGGGATTCACGTTCCGCCGGGTGAGGCTTATGCAGCTATCGAACACCCGAAGGGTGAATTCGGCATCTACTTCGTTTCGGATGGTGCAAACAAGCCATACCGCATGAAGATTCGTGCGCCGGGTTATGTTCACCTGGCCGGTATGGACGAAATGTCCCGCGGCCACATGCTTGCCGACGTCGTTACGATTATCGGTTCCCAGGATATTGTTTTTGGCGAGATCGACCGCTGATGTTTTCCGCTGAAACCCTCGAGAAGTTCGCGCGTGAAGTTGCCAAATACCCGGCTGATCAATCTCAGTCGGCAGTTATGGCCTGTCTCGCGCATGCCCAGGAAGAAAAAGGCTGGTTGCCCCCTGAGGCAATCGAAGCCGTCGCCAACTATCTTGCTATCGCTCCGATGGCAGCTTACGAGGTCGCTTCCTTTTACAACATGTATGATCTCAAGCCAGTCGGGAAGTACAAGATTACAGTTTGTACCAACCTGCCTTGTGCGCTTTCCGGTGGCTATCACGCCGGTGAATACCTGCAGAAGAAGCTGGGTGTCGGCTACGGTGAGACGACCAGCGACGGCAAGTACACCCTGAAAGAAGGGGAGTGTATGGGTGCCTGCGGCGATGCTCCAGTATTCATTGTCAATAATCGCTCCATGTGCAGCCACATGCATCCGGAACAGATCGACAAGCTGCTTGAGGAGTGCAAATAATGGCAATGCTTGGTTCGATCAACGGCGTCCTGATGGAAGGCCTGAACGGCGACAATAGCTGGGGCCTGAATGATTACGTGGCACGTGGCGGTTATGCGCAACTCAAACGTATTCTGGAGAGCAAGATCACCCAAGAAGACGTGATCAGTGAGGTCAAAAAATCCGTTTTGCGTGGTCGTGGTGGTGCAGGTTTCCCGACAGGCTTGAAGTGGTCTTTCATGCCACGTTCGTTTCCTGGCGATAAATACGTTGTTTGCAACACCGATGAAGGTGAGCCCGGGACATTCAAGGACCGGGACATCATGCGCTACAACCCGCATGCAGTCATCGAGGGTATGGCCATTGCAGCCTATGCGATGGGTGCCAACCGTGGCTATAACTACGTGCATGGCGAAGTCTGGCTTGAGTACAAGCGTTTCGAGGAGGCTCTTGACCAGGCTCGTGCCGCCGGTTTTATCGGACAGAATATTCTTGGTTCGGGTTTCAATTTCGAGTTGTTTGCTCACCATGGCTACGGTGCCTATATCTGCGGCGAAGAAACTGCGCTGCTTGAGTCAATCGAAGGCAAGAAAGGGCAGCCGCGCTTCAAGCCACCCTTCCCGGCATCTTTCGGGTTGTATGGCAAACCGACGACAATCAACAATACCGAAACCTTTGCGAGCATTCCTTCCATTCTGAAAATGGGGGGCGAAGATTTCCTTAACTTGGGCAAACCAAACAACGGTGGCACCAAGCTGTTCTCGGTGTCTGGCCATGTCAATCGTCCGGGTAACTATGAGATTCCCCTCGGTACACCGTTTTCGACCTTGCTCGAAATGTGTGGAGGAATGCGTGGTGGTCGCAAGCTGAAGGCAGTTATTCCGGGTGGTTCGTCCGCCCCTGTAATGCCAGCGGATGTGATCATGGACTGCACCATGGATTACGACTCGATCAGCAAGGGCGGTTCGATGCTGGGTTCGGGGGCTGTCATCGTCATGGACGAGACGGTATGCATGGTCAAGGCGCTTGAGCGTTTGTCTTTCTTCTACTACGAAGAGTCATGCGGTCAGTGCACCCCATGTCGTGAGGGTACGGCATGGATGTACAAGATTATTCACCGGATCGAAAACGGTCTGGGCAAGCCCGAAGATCTCGATCTGCTGGGTAGTGTTCTTGGAAATATCTCTGGTCGCACGATCTGTGCGCTTGGCGATGCTGCAGCCTTTCCGGTGCAAAGTTTCCTCAAACACTTCCGTAGCGAGTTTGAATACCACATCGAGCACAAGAGCTGTCTTGTGCCCAAGGATGTGCAATGGGCGGGTAGTGGTTTCCACAAGGTTGCGGCTTAAGCCCAACCTTCCAAGCGATAGATACGAAAGAACTGGCTACAAGGTAGCGACATGCTAGAAATCGAGATCGACGGCAAGAAGGCGCAAGTACCCGATGGCAGCACGGTGATGGATGCCGCGCAGCAGGTTGGGGTTTATATTCCGCACTTCTGCTACCACAAGAAATTATCGATTGCCGCCAACTGCCGGATGTGTCTGGTGCAGGTTGAGAAGGCACCGAAACCCCTGCCTGCCTGTGCGACTCCGGTCACAAACGGCATGAAGGTGTTCACGCATTCGGAACTGGCCGTCAAGGCACAGAAGGGCGTGATGGAATTCCTCCTGATCAATCACCCGCTGGATTGTCCGATTTGCGACCAGGGTGGTGAGTGTCAGTTGCAAGACATGTCCGTTGGTTACGGCCCGATGAAGAGCCGCTATACCGAGGAAAAGCACGTTGTTTTCCACAAAAATGTCGGTCCGCTCATTTCGATGGAGGAAATGAGCCGCTGCATCCACTGTACGCGCTGTGTCCGTTTCGGTCAGGAAATTGCAGGGATCATGGAGCTTGGCATGGCCAATCGCAACATGCATTCCGAAATCACGACATTCCTGGGGCGCACGGTCGACTCGGAATTGTCGGGCAATATGATTGACCTCTGCCCGGTAGGTGCGCTGACTTCCAAACCATTCCGCTACACCGCGCGTTCGTGGGAGCTGCAGCGTCGCAAGTCGGTCAGTCCGCACGATTCCGTTGGTGCCAATCTGGTTGTTCAAGTCAAGCACGATAATGTGATGCGTGTTCTGCCGCGTGAAAATGAGGCGGTCAATGAATGCTGGATTTCCGACAAGGAACGTTTCTCCTATCAGGCGCTTAATTCCGAAGAGCGTTTGACCAAGCCAATGGTGAAGCAAGGCGGCGAGTGGCGTGAAGTTGACTGGAATGTTGCACTCGACTACGTCGCTCATGGTCTGAAGGATGTTGCCCGTACTCACGGCGGAGATTCGATTGCTGCGCTGGCATCGCCAAATTCGACTCTGGAAGAGTTGTTCCTGCTGGGTAAGGTTTTCAAGGGCCTGGGCAGCGGTAACGTCGATTTCCGTCCGCGCCAAAGTGACTTTGGCACTGATTTCAAGCGTGCTGGTACACCTTGGCTGGGTATGCGCCTGGCTGAGATCAAGGATCTCGATGCCGCGCTTGTGATTGGCTCTTTCCTGCGCAAGGATCACCCGCTGATTGCTCAGCGTTTGCGTCAGGCTGCCAAGAAATATACCAAGGTCAGTTCATTGTCGGTTAGCTCTGACGACCAACTGATCAATTTCCATGCCAACATGGCAGTAGCGCCTTCCAAACTGGCCAGCACTCTTGGTGGGGTCGTCAAGGCGGCAGCTGAACTGAAAAATGTTGCAGTTCCTGCTGGCCTGGAAAGCCTCTCCGTCTGCGAGACCTGCAAAAAAATCGCACAAAGCCTGGTTGAAGGTGAAAAGCGCGCAATATTCCTCGGTAATGTGGCAACACAATCTGCCCAGGCCACGCAGCTGCATGCCCTGGCCCTTCAGCTCGGTCAGCTGACTGGTGCCACTGTTGGTTTCCTTGGTGAGGGTGCCAATGTGGTTGGTGGGCATGCGGGCTGGGCCTTGCCTTCCGGGGCAAATGCACGCCAGATGTTTGAGCAGCCGCGCAAGGCTTATGTTCTGATGGGGATTGAGCCGGAATTTGATTGCGCTAACCCGCAACTGACTCTGGGCGCGCTTAAACAGGCCAACCTCGTTGTTTACGCTTCCGCATTCAAGCACGCAGCAGCACTTGAATACGCTGATGTGATTCTCCCGATTACGCCTTATACCGAGACGGCGGGTACGTTCGTCAATATCGAAGGCCGTATCCAGAGCTTTAACGGTGTAGTCAAAGCACGCGGCGACGCACGTCCAGCCTGGAAGCTGCTTCGTGTTCTCGGGAATGTCCTGAATCTTGATGGTTTTGACTACCAGTCCAGTGAGGCCGTGCGTGACGAAGTGCTGGGCGCAGGGGCCGAATTCGTTGCCGGTCTTGATAATGGCCTGAATGGTGTGGCTATTGCTCTACCGGCAAGTCAAGATGGGATTGAGCGTATTGCCGATGTGCCGATCAACTTTGCCGACGCCATGGTGCGTCGCTCGCCTGTGTTGCAGCAGACAGCAGACAGCGTTGCACCGACTGCACGGATGAATGAACAGGTTCTGACTCAGTTGGGGCTGGTTGCCGGCGCTCAGGTTCGCGTCAAGCAAGGCTCCGGCGAGGCGCTTCTTGTCGCCAAGCTTGACAACAACGTGCCGGCTGGCTGTGTCCGTGTTGCTGCAGCGCATGCCTCGACTGCCGCACTGGGCGAGATGTTCGGTACCCTCTCCGTGGAGCGTGCATAAATGGACGCACTGATGAATTTTGGTTCGGGCATCTTTGGTGGCGTTTGGCCTGCAGTCTGGGCCTTGGTCAAGATTGTTCTGATCGTTGCTCCGCTGATGCTCAGCGTCGCTTATCTGACTTGGGCCGAGCGCAAGGTAATCGGTTACATGCAGGTTCGAATTGGCCCGAATCGTGTTGGTCCGTGGGGCTTGATCCAGCCAATCGCTGACGGCCTGAAGCTGCTGATGAAGGAAATTGTCGTACCGAGCGGTGCGAACAAGGCTATCTTCATCATCGCTCCGATGCTCGCTATTGCACCTGCTCTCGCTGCTTGGGCGGTCGTGCCGTTCAATGAGACGCTGGTCTTGGCTAATATCGATGCCAGCCTGCTTTACATCATGGCGATCACCTCGATGGGTGTGTACGGCATCATCCTGTCCGGCTGGGCCTCCAACTCCAAATACGCCTTCCTCGGTGCGATGCGCGCTGCGGCCCAGATGGTTTCCTACGAAATCTCGATGGGTTTTGCGCTGATTTGTGTGTTGATGGTGTCGAACAGCCTGAATTTGATCGATATCGTCCATGCCCAGCAACAAGGTCGCTTCGCCAGCTGGGGTCTGAGTTTCCTCTCCTGGAACTGGCTGCCGCTGCTGCCAATGTTCCTGGTGTACCTGATCTCCGGTGTGGCTGAAACCAACCGCGCGCCGTTCGACGTTTGCGAAGGCGAATCCGAAATCGTTGCCGGCTTCCACGTCGAATACTCCGGTATGGCGTTCGCTGTCTTCTTCCTGGCTGAATACGCCAACATGATTCTGGTGTCGACGCTGACGTCGATCATGTTCCTCGGTGGCTGGTCTTCCCCGGTCGGCTTCCTGCCGGACAGCGCGCTCTGGCTGTTCGCCAAGGTCGGCGCCATCCTGTTCCTGTTCCTCTGGTTCCGTGCCACTTTCCCGCGCTATCGCTATGACCAGCTGATGCGCCTCGGCTGGAAGGTTTTTGTGCCGGTTTGTCTGGTCTGGCTGGTTGTCGTTGGCGTCTGGATGATGTCACCGCTGAATATTTGGAAGTGAGGAGATAAACATGGGTTCGATGAAGGAAATCTTCAACAGCCTCCTCCTCAAGGAGTTGTTGAAAGGCATGGCGGTGACCGGCAAGTATTTCTTTGCCAGCAAGATCACCGTGCAGTACCCCGAGGAAAAGACCCCGCAGAGTTTCCGCTTCCGCGGCCTGCATGCATTGCGCCGTTACCCGAATGGTGAAGAGCGTTGTATCGCCTGCAAGCTGTGCGAAGCAATTTGCCCGGCCATGGCGATCACGATCGAAGCCGAGCCGCGCGATGATGGTTCGCGTCGTACGACACGCTATGACATCGATCTGACCAAATGTATTTTCTGTGGTTTCTGTGAAGAAGCCTGCCCGGTCGACGCTGTGGTTGAAACGCGCGTTTTTGAATACCACGGCGAGAAACGTGGTGATCTGTACTACACGAAGCAGATGTTGCTGGCTAACGGCGACCGCTACGAGAATCAGATTGCCAAAGATCGTGAACTCGATTCTGCTTACCGCTAACAGGTACAAGTGATGGATTTTCAGACACTGGTCTTCTTTTTTCTCTCGGCGATTCTGATCGTTGCCAGCCTGCGGGTGATTACTGCCCGTAACCCGGTTCATGCCGCGCTGCATCTGATTCTCGCTTTCTTTACCTGTGGCGGTATCTGGTCACTGCTTCAGGCTGAATTCCTCGCTATCGCGATCATCCTGGTCTACGTCGGCGCGGTCATGGTGCTATTCCTGTTCGTCGTGATGATGCTTGATATCAACATGGACCGCATTCGTCAGGGGTTCTGGAACTACCTGCCGCTGGGTGCCTTGCTTGGCATTCTAATGGTTCTCGAAATGGGGCTGGTGCTGGGTAGCAAGTACTTCCAGGTACCTGCCGCTGAAGCAGTCGTTGCCGCAGGAACATCGAACACCAAGAGCATTGGTGCCTTGATGTTTACCGACTACGTCTTCCCGTTCGAATTGGCTTCGATTGTGCTGCTGGTTGGCATGATTGCAGCGATCGTCCTGACCTATCGTGGTCCCAAGAAATCCAAGTACACCAATCCGAATCAGCAGGTTTTCGTCAAGGCGAAGGATCGTATCCGCGTCCTGCAGATGCCGGCTGAAAAAGACTGAACCCGGGAAGACTATGCTTACTTTGTCACTCTCGCATTTCCTGATTCTGGGCGCGATTCTTTTCGCGATCAGCGTAGTCGGCATTTTCCTTAACCGGAAAAACCTCTTGGTGCTTCTGATGGCCATTGAGTTGATGCTTCTCGCGGTCAACATGAATTTTGTCGCTTTTTCGCATTACCTCCAGGATCTTTCCGGTCAGATTTTTGTTTTCTTCATTCTGACTGTCGCCGCTGCCGAATCAGCGATTGGCCTTGCCATTCTGATCGTGCTGTTCCGCAACCTGAAGAGCATCCATGTGGATGACCTGGACAGCCTTAAGGGTTAAACATGGAAATGCAGAAACTTTACCTGCTCGTACCGCTTGCACCCTTGGTTGGTGCGATCATCGCCGGCCTCTTTTGCCGAGTGATTCCACGTTGGGTTGCTCATACGGCAACCATCGCGGGCGTTGCGATTGCCTTCATTACTTCGTTCATCATTTTCAAGGATGTACTGGCGGGGCACACCTACAACGGCACGGTCTACACCTGGATGACCAGTGGCGACTATCGCTTCGAAGTGGGTTTCCTGATTGATACCCTGACAACGACAATGATGCTCGTTGTGACCTTCGTTTCCTTGATGGTCCATATCTACACCATGGGCTACATGAAGGAAGATCCGGGCTACAACCGCTTCTTCAGCTACATTTCATTGTTTACTTTCTCCATGCTGATGCTGGTGATGAGCAACAATTTCATGCAGCTCTTCTTCGGCTGGGAAGCTGTGGGCTTGGTGTCGTACCTGCTGATCGGTTTCTGGTATACGCGCCCAACCGCAATTTTTGCGAACATGAAGGCATTTCTGGTCAATCGCGTTGGCGACTTTGGTTTTATTCTCGGTATCGGTCTGGTTCTGGCGCATTTCGGGTCGCTGGACTACGCCACTGTTTTCCAGAAGGCCCCGGAACTGGCTAACACGACAATTTCCCTGTTTGCTGACCGCGAATGGGCAACTGTCTCGTTGATGACAGTGACCTGTATCTGCCTGTTCATCGGAGCCATGGGTAAATCGGCCCAAGTACCGTTGCATGTTTGGCTGCCTGACTCAATGGAAGGCCCGACCCCGATTTCTGCCCTGATTCACGCAGCAACCATGGTTACTGCTGGTATTTTCATGGTGTCCCGCATGTCGCCGTTGTTCGAGTTGTCGACGACAGCGTTGTCCTTCGTGATCGTGATTGGTGCAATCACTGCATTGTTCATGGGCTTCCTGGGCATCATCCAGAATGACATCAAGCGTGTCGTTGCGTACTCGACACTCTCTCAGCTTGGTTACATGACTGTTGCGCTAGGTGCATCTGCTTACTCTGTGGCTATCTTCCACCTGATGACGCACGCTTTCTTCAAGGCCCTGCTGTTCCTTGCCGCGGGTTCCGTCATTATTGGCATGCATCACGATCAGGACATCCGTAACATGGGTGGCTTGCGCAAATACATGCCGATTACCTGGATTACCTCACTAATCGGTTCGCTGGCCCTGATCGGTACGCCGTTCCTCTCTGGTTTCTACTCCAAGGACTCGATTATTGAGGCGGTTGCACTGTCGCATATTCCTGGGGCTGGTTTCGCATACTTTGCAGTGATGGCCGGTGTTTTCGTGACTGCCTTCTACTCCTTCCGCATGTATTTCCTGGTGTTCCACGGGGAAGAGCGATTTGGCAAGGCACATGAAGGTCACGATGCGCACCATGATGCTCATCACGACGATTCCCATGCTGATGCGCACGGTGATGACCATGGTCATGACGATCACGATCATCATCACGGTCTGGCGCCGGGCCAGAAACCGCACGAGACGCCCTGGGTCGTTACGTTGCCGTTGGTCCTGCTGGCTATCCCATCAATGTTCATTGGTTTCATTGCCATTGGCCCGATGGTCTTCGGTGACTACTTCAAGGGCGTGATCTTCATCGATCACCATGCCCATCCGGCGATGGAGCATCTGTCCGAGCACTTCCATGGTGCCGTTGCGATGGGTATTCATTCATTGACCAGTCTGCCGTTCATTCTGGCTCTGTCCGGCGTCGTGCTGTCGTGGTTCTTCTACATGAAGCGCCCGGATATCCCGGCTGCGATTCAGCGCAGATTCTCGGCAATCAACACCCTGTTCGAAAACAAGTATTACTTCGACAAGGTTAATGAGCTGGTGCTCGCCGGTGGCGCGCGTCTCCTCGGCAAGATCTTCTGGCGTGGTGGCGACGTTGCGATCATTGACGGCTTTATTGTCAATGGTTCCGCCAAGCTGGTTGGCTGGATTGCCTCCGTGACTCGTTTCTTCCAGACCGGTTACGTTTATCACTACGCTTTCACGATGATCATTGGCTTGTTTGTGCTGATGACCCTGTGGATCAACCGCGCCTAGTAGCGTGATCAGTTCGCAGAAGAGCAAGGAATAACATGTCGAATTACCCGCTGCTATCTTTCGCCGTTTGGATTCCGATCGTTACCGGTCTGGTGGTACTCGCCACCGGTTCGGACCGGAATGCACCTCTGGCACGGATGCTTGCACTTTTTGGTGCCATCGCCGGCTTCCTGATCACCATCCCGCTCTGGACCGGATTCGATCTGGCTAATCCGGGGATGCAGTTTGTCGAACTCAGATCCTGGATCCCACGCTTTAATATTAATTACCACCTTGGTGTTGATGGTATTTCAATGCTGTTCGTGGTGCTGAACGCCTTCGTCACGATCATCGTGGTTGCGGCAGGCTGGGAAGTCATTCAGGAGAAGGTCGCCCAGTACAATGCCGCCTTCCTGATCATGTCCGGCCTGATGAACGGGATCTTTACTTCGCTTGATGGCGTCCTGTTCTACGTCTTCTTCGAAGCCTCGCTGATTCCGCTCTATCTGATCATCGGTGTCTGGGGTGGCCCCAACCGTGTTTATGCAGCGTTCAAGTTCTTCCTCTACACGCTGTTCGGTTCGCTGTTGTTCCTGCTGGCACTGATGTATCTGTTCATTCAGTCCGGCGGTAGCTTCTCCATTCTTGAGTGGCACAAGTTGCCGATTGCTCTGGGCGCTCAGACCTGGTTGTTCCTTGCATTTCTGGTTGCCTTCGCTGTCAAGGTTCCGATGTGGCCGGTGCACACCTGGTTGCCGGATGCCCACGTTGAAGCACCAACCGGTGGTTCAATCGTGCTGGCAGCCATCGGCCTGAAGCTTGGTGCCTACGGTTTCCTGCGTTTCTCGCTGCCGATCGCCCCTGATGCTTCGCACGAGTTGTCCGGCCTGGTTATCGCCATGTCGCTGATTGCCGTGGTCTACATCGGTTTTGTCGCCCTGGTTCAGGAAGACATGAAGAAACTGGTGGCATATTCATCGATCGCCCACATGGGTTTCGTCACGCTGGGCTTCTTCATGTTCAGCCCGATGGGTATCGAAGGTGCATTGGTGCAGATGGTTTCGCACGGTTTCGTTTCCGGTGCAATGTTCTTCTCGATCGGTGTCATGTACGACCGTGTGCATAGCCGTCAGATCGCCGATTACGGCGGTGTGGTCAACACCATGCCAAAGTTTGCAGCCTTCTTCATGCTGTTCTCGATGGCTAATGCTGGTTTGCCTGCAACCTCCGGTTTTGTCGGCGAGTTCATGGTGATCCTCGGTGCCGTCAAGTTTAATTTCTGGGTAGCTTTTGCTGCAGCCAGTTCGATGGTGGTTGGTGCTGCCTACACCCTGTGGATGTACAAGCGAGTGATTTTTGGTGATGTTGCAAATCATCATGTTGCCGAGCTGAGTGACATCAACAAGCGCGAATTCGCCATCCTGGGCATTCTCGCCATCTGCACGCTGTGGATGGGTCTCTACCCGCAGCCTTTCACGGAAGTCATGCATGCATCGGTCAACGACCTGCTGCGTCACGTCGCCATCAGCAAGATTCAATAAACGGTAGCCGACATGTTCGACAATTTCGTTATTCCCGACCTCCTGCCCGCTGCACCGGAAATTTTCCTGGTGGTGATGGCTCTGGCCATTCTGATGATCGATCTTATGGTCAAGGACAGTCGTCGTACGGTGACCTTCGTTCTTAGCCAGCTCACCCTCGTAGGGTGCGCGCTGATCCAGTTCTCGACCAGCACCGGTGAGATCACCTACACGTTCAGCAATATGTTCGTCGATGATCTGATGGCCGATTTGCTGAAGCTGTTCCTCTACATGACCGTGATCATGGTCATGTTCTACTCGCGTGCTTATGTGACTGCCCGCGAAGCGATGAACAAGGGCGAATATTACGTTTTGACGCTGTTTGCCACGCTGGGCATGATGGTCATGATTTCGGCCAATCATTTCCTGACCGTCTATCTCGGCCTCGAACTGCTCTCGCTGTCGCTTTATGCGATGGTTGCGATGAATCGTGACTCCGTTGTGTCCACCGAAGCGGCGATGAAATATTTCGTTCTTGGCGCTTTGGCCTCAGGGTTGCTGCTCTACGGCATGTCGATGATCTACGGTGCTACCGGTACCCTTGAAATCACCGGCGTAGCCGAGCGGCTCTATGGTGGTGGCGTCAACAAGTCGGTTCTTGTTTTCGGTCTGGTTTTCCTGGTTTGCGGCTTGGCCTTCAAACTTGGTGTCGTTCCCTTCCACATGTGGATTCCGGACGTCTATCACGGTGCGCCGACCTCGGTGACCCTGCTGATCGGTTCTGCACCCAAGCTGGCTGCCTTCGCCATCGTCATGCGTTTGCTGGTCAATGGCCTGATCACCATGGCCGCTGACTGGCAAGCCATGCTGATCATCCTGTCAGTCCTCTCGATGGCAATTGGTAACCTGGCTGCTATCGCCCAGACCAATCTCAAGCGCATGCTGGCTTATTCGGCTATCTCGCACATGGGTTTCATGCTGCTCGGCATTACGACCGGCGTGGTTAGCGGCGATGCCCGCTATGCGCTGAATGCCTACAGTTCGGCAATGTTCTATGTGATTGCCTACGTGCTGATGAGTGCCGGTACCTTCGGCATGATTCTGCTGATGTCGCGCGCCGGTTTCGAAGCTGACAATCTGGAAGACTTCAAGGGCCTGAACAAGCGCAGCCCATGGTTCGCCGGCATCATGCTGATGCTGATGTTCTCCATGGCTGGTGTGCCGTTCTTTATCGGTTTCTTCGCCAAGTTTTCGGTTCTGCAGGCAGTTGTCGCTGCGGGTTACCTCTGGCTGGCCATCGTCGCAGTGCTGTTCTCGTTGATCGGTGCCTTCTACTACCTGCGTGTGGTCAAGCTGATGTACTTCGATGCGCCGACAGACGATACGCCGCTCACCGCTGGCATGGACATGCGTATCCTGATTTCTGCCAATGGACTGGCTGTCGCTTTCCTGGGTATCTTCCCGCAGATGATCATGTCCCTGTGTGCATATGCACTGTTGCGTTCGCTCTGATACGCAAGACTGCAACTAGTTATTCAAACGCCCCGTTGATCGGGGCGTTTTCTTTTGGGGGAATCAAATGAACCAAGATAGCCATCTGATTGAAACTGAAATTTCGTCCGAAACCGTTTTCAAGGGCGTTTTACTGGAAGTGCGCAAGGATAACGTCCGGCTACCTAACCAGGCCGAATCTGTGCGCGAGTACATTGTTCATCCTGGAGCAGTCGTTATTCTGGCTTTTCTTGAAAACGGGAATCTTCTCTTCGAGCGCCAATTCCGTTACCCGCTGCGGCGCGTTTTTCTTGAATTGCCGGCCGGGAAAATTGATCCGGGTGAGGCTATCCTCGATACAGCACGGCGCGAACTACTGGAAGAGACAGGCTATGTCGCTGCGCGTTGGGAATATCTTGGCGTGATGCACCCCTGCATCGGCTATTCCGATGAGCGGATTGAGATTTTTGAGGCGCGAGATTTGAAACTTGCCGGCGAGAAGCAACTGGACCATAACGAATTTCTTGATGTGGTTGAGTTGGCTCCTGCCGCTGCCAAGGAGGCGGTGTGGAATGGGGAAATTACCGATGCCAAATCGATTACGGCGCTGTTCTGGCTCGACCGACCATAAGCCGATCGTTCAAATTTGTCCGGATTTTGCGGTCGACCGTGAAATCTGACCCGTCCTAATCTAGGTTGACACCTGTTGCGACGGATTGGCCAGCTTAATTGCTGGCCTTCAAAGACGCCCGATGAACCTCATCGGGCGTCTTCAATTGTAGCGAGAAATGCGGTCTCTCCTGGTTGTAGATGGCGATGGATTGACTGACCATGCGGCGTGCCTGATCGAGATCGTCGGGCTGCTGGAGTAGAAACTCCTGCTTGAGAATGCCATTAACCCGCTCTGCCAAGGCGTTCTGATAGCAATCATAGCCGTCCGTCATTGAGCAGATCACCCCGTGTTTCTGATGAATAGCTTGGTACTCATTAGCGCAGTATTGGACTCCACGGTCTGAATGATGGATCAGCAGCCCATTTCCCTGACGCCCCTTTAACGCCATCTTCAAAGCCTGGCTTACCTCAGTCGTGTGCAGGCGGTCATGGACGTGGTAACCCACAATCTTGCGTGAATAGGCATCGGTAATCAGGCTCAGATAGGCACAGCGCTCACGGGTAGGCAAATAGGTGATATCGGCAACCCAAACCTGCTCGCTCGCCTCGGCGCTAACCTGATCCGGTCCCGCTTTCAGCAAATTGGGATGGCGCCGGAAATGGTGGTGGCTGTCGGTCGTCTTGTGATACGCCCGCTTGGTTGGCACCAACAGGCGATTCCAACGCAACAGATCGAACAAGGCATCGCCCTTCGGCCGCTAGCGTCGGGCCAAGCAGGTGATGTAGCTTGCGCGTCCCCAGTCTGGGCTGATGCAAGCGCTTGGCCTTTACCAACTCAAGAACCCGTTCGTACTTGACCTCATCGTGCACTCGACGCTGCTGCCACTGGTAATGTGCCTGCCGGCTGATGCCCATATAGCGGCAAGCCCTCGATACACTCAGTCCTTCGACGGACTTTTGCGCGAGGACTTGCCCACAGGCTTTTTTACCACGCGAACTCCATAGTCCTTCTTCAAAACGTCAATGACCGCTTCGAAGAATTGGGATTTCTCTCGGGCTTCCTTGAGTTGGACTTCCAGCTCCTTGATCCGCTGTTCCGGCGTCTGGCCCTGGCTGCTCGCTGATGTTCGGGTTGGCTCACTCATGCGGCCGTATGATGCCATCGGCCCCCAGTTCTGGCGACCATGCTTGCGTAACCAAACCAAGACCGTCGATCTGCCCTGGATACCGTAACGCTGCTGGGCTTGCTTGTAGCTCAGTTCGCCTTTTTCTACCTGCTCAACAACGGCCCGTTTAAAAGCCAGCGTGTAGTCTCGCTGTGTCCTCTTAACCCCTGACTCCATCTGACTGCCCCTTTCGTTCTAGAAAAGGTGTCAACTTCATTCAGGACGGGTCAATCCATGTAAAAAAGCCCCGGAGAAATCTCCGGGGCTTTTTTGTCAGCAGTGACTTATTGGCTTAGCCGCAGGTCCCCACCGCGCCACAGGCGGTACAGAAATCACAGCCATCCTTGCGGATCATCGTGTGGTTGCCACATTCGCCGCACAGCTTGCCCTGGGTCGGCAGGACCTTGTTGCTGGTCGTATCTTCCGGGGCTTCGAGAATGCCCATCTGCTGCAACGGGAAACCCTTGTCATCAAGGATGCCGAGCATGCAGTAGCGGTGGATGATCAGATTGGCGATGTAAGCCACGGTCGACGGGTAGGTCTGTTGCTTGCGCGAACCTGGTACGAAGGCCATGAAATCGCCGAGCGGCTCGGAGTAGTCAATCAGCTTGCGCAGTTTCATGCCGATCCAGGCAGGGTCAAGAACGCGCATGTCGAGCGACAGCAGCTTGGACAGACCATCGAGGGCACGCGGGTAATTGCCCGAAAGCCACATCGAATACGGGCGGGTAACACCATCCGGCAGGGTGATTTCCTTGAGTCCGAGGACGAAGTCTTCACCGGTCGAGGGATTGTTGACGTCGACCGTCCAGGACAGCGTGCCGTCGGTACCGGTCTTGGGCTCCTTGGCACTGAACAGGGCATCCTTCACTGGCGTCGGGCCTTCGTGCTTGAATGCGCCGAGTTGTTCGCAACGCCAGGCAATAACTTGGGCCATGGCGGAAACGACGGACGGAACGCGTTTGCGCTCACCGTGCGGCGGCATCGGCATTTCGAAAGAGTCGCCCGGCGTCTTCGACAGGGCTTCCAGTTTCATTTCAAGCCAGCCATGGTCCTTGGCGCGCATGTCCATCGACAAGGTCTTGGCGACGGCGCCCAGGCCGCGCGGTTCAGCCGGGCCGTTGGCCCATACTTCGAACGGCCAGGCACGGCCTTCCGGCTCGACGTGGCCGACAAACAGGGCAAACTTGCCGATTGGCGAGTCAAGCATGTAGGTCCAGCACAGATTACCTTCCGGCAGGCTCGGACGACCCGGCCAGCGCAGGCTGGAGAGCACCGGGGCTGGCAGGTTCTTGATCGACAGACGGCGGTTGGCGTCGGAAACGAAATCCTGCGGAGCCTTGGCATCCGTCGACGTTGCATCGGCCTTGGCCGGTTCGACTGTGGCAACCGACAGGACGGAGCCCAGCACGCTGTTCGGACGGTAAGTGGCCAGTCCCTTGAGGCCGGCCTTCCAGGCGCTCATATAGAGATCCTGGAAATCTTCGTACGGGTAGTCAGCCGGGACATTGACCGTCTTCGAGATCGAGGTGTCGATGTGCGGCGCAACGGCGGCAACCATGTCAGCGTGTGCTTGTGCCGAAATTTCGAGTGCCGTGACGAAATAGTCCGGCAGCTTGGTGACATCGCCACCCTGATGTTTGTACAGGCGCCAGGCGTAATCTTCAACCGAATACTCTTTCAGCGTGCCGTCCGGCATGCGCTTCTTGCGGTTGTAGGTCCAGGAGAACGGCGGTTCGATGCCGTTCGAGGCGTTGTCGGCGAAAGCCAGCGAAATGGTGCCGGTCGGGGCGATCGACAGCAGGTGCGAGTTGCGCAGGCCATGCTTGCGGATTTCAGCCTTGACGTCGTTCGGCAGGCGCGAAGCAAAGTTGCCGCCGGAAAGATAAAGCTCGGCGTTGAACAGCGGGAAGGCACCACGCTCCTTGGCCAACTCGACGGAGTAGAGGTAGGCGGCATCACGCATGCTTTCGGTGATGCGCGTTGCCATGGCACGGGCTTCGACCTTGTCGTAGCGCAGGCGCAGCATGGCCAGTGCGTCACCGAGGCCGGTGAAACCGAGGCCGACGCGACGCTTGTTGGCGGCTTCCTGCTGCTGGCGTTCGAGCGGCCAGTGGGTCGCATCCAGCACGTTGTCGAGCATGCGGGTCGAAATGCGGACGACTTCCTCGAAGGCGGCGAAATCGAATTCAGCCTTGTCGGAGAAAGCATCACGGACGTACAGCGTGAGATTGATCGAGCCCAGGCAGCAGCAACCGTATGGCGGCAGCGGTTGTTCGGCACAAGGATTGGTCGCCTCGATCACTTCGCAGTAATTGAGGTTGTTGTCCTTGTTCATCCGGTCGAGGAAGAGGATGCCCGGTTCGGCGTGGTCGTAGGTTGATTTCATCACCTGGTCCCACAGATCGCGAGCCCGCACCTTGCGATAAACCCACAGGCCGTCTTCGCGCTGGAAAGCACCGGCCGAGCGCATGTCGGCATTCGGTTCGGCACGATGCAGCAGCTCGACATCAGTGTCGGCATCGACGGCTTCCATGAAAGTGTCGGTGACACCGATGGAAATATTGAAGTTGGTCAGGTCGCCATGATCCTTGGCGTGGATGAATTCCTCGATATCCGGGTGATCGCAGCGCAATACGCCCATCTGTGCACCGCGGCGGGCACCGGCCGATTCAACCGTTTCGCACGAACGGTCAAAAACGCGCATGTAGGAAACCGGACCGGAGGCACGCGACTGGGTGCCCTTGACGCGGGCGCCTTGCGGGCGGATCGATGAAAAGTCGTAACCGACGCCACCGCCGCGACGCATGGTCTCGGCAGCTTGGGCGAGTGCGGTGTAGATGCCCGGCTTGCCATCGGTGTTTTCGACGATCGAGTCACCGACCGGCTGGACGAAGCAGTTGATCAGCGTTGCTTGCAGGTCAGTGCCGGCTGCCGAGTTGATCCGGCCGGCCGGGATGAAACCGTTTTCCTGGGCCCAAAGAAACTTCGATTCCCAGTGGGCGCGATCTTTTTCCTGTTCAACCTGGGCGAGCGCGTAGGCAACACGACGACGTACGTCGTGCACATTGGTTTCCTTGCCCTTGGCGTATTTTTCGATCAGGACTTCGGCGGAAATTTCCTGCTCGGGCAGGGGCGCAAACTGCGGCGGCGCCGGGATGTCGGTCAGTGACAGTTGTTCGGAGACTGGGCTCATTTTTTGCTCCTCAGCATGGCTTTGTGAATTGAATTTGTTAATCTTGGTATAGGCGTAAATCTACTATATCTAGTAGGTCAAGGCAATCCGTTGACTAGATACGGTGTTTTCTGCTCGTTGGCTCAGTGTTCTGTCATGGCATAAAAAAAGCCCGAAAAAACAAAGCCCCGGCACCTTTCGGGGCCGGGGCCTGGGGCTGAAAATATTTTTTTAGAGGGCCAGCAGCGTCTGTGCGTGATGCGCAATCATCCACTCTTCGTTGGTCGGAATGACCATGACGTCGACCGTACTATTGCTGGTTGAAATACGCAGTTTGTCGTCGTTATTGGCCGCCTCGTCGAGGTCGACGCCGAGCCAGCCAAGACGGCTGCAGACGCGGCGGCGAACTTCCGCCGAATGTTCGCCAATCCCACCGGTGAACACCAGGGCATCGACGCCTTCGATTGCGGCCGCAAGCGAACCGATTTCGCGCAGGATGCGGAAGCAGTAAAGCTCAATCGCTTCTTCGGCTTCCGGCTGGTCGGAGGCGAGCAGGGTGCGCATGTCCTGGCTGATGCCGGAAACGCCGAGCAGACCCGATTCCTTGTAGAGCAGGCGCGTCAGATCCTTCGAATTCATGCCCTTGTTGTCCATCAGGTAGAGCAACACGCCCGGGTCGATGGCACCGGTCCGGGTGCCCATCATCAGGCCGTCGATGGCGGTGAAGCCCATCGTCGAGGTGATGCTCTTGCGCTCGAGCATGGCGCACATCGACGAACCGTTGCCGAGGTGAGCGACGATGACCCGGCCGTTGGCCTTGCTGCTGTGTTCCGGCAGGACGCGGGCAATGAATTCGTAGGACAGGCCATGAAAGCCATAGCGTTTGACGCCTTCCGCGGTCAACGCCCGTGGAATGGCAAAAGCCTGGGCGACGGGCGGGTTAGTCCGGTGGAAGGCGGTGTCGAAACAGGCGACCTGGCGGACTTGCGGCAGCAGTTTGGCGATCGCCTTGATGCCGTTGAGGTTGTGCGGCTGATGTAGCGGGGCGAGGGTGATGAACTGTTCGAGCTGGGCTACCGTGTCGCGGTCAACCGCCATCGGGGCCGAAAAAAGCTCGCCGCCGTGCACCACGCGGTGGCCGACGGCGACCAGTTCGGTGCCGGTCTGATGTTCCTGGATCCAGGTCAGCAGGAAATCGAGCGATGCCTGATGCTGGGCTTCCTGCTCGCCGCTCAGCTTGAGTTCGATTTCATGCTTGCCGGCCGGGTCCTTGGCGATCAGCTTGGCGCTGGCGCCAATGCCGTCGATCTGGCCGGAGAGAGTCGGCTTGGCGGCCAGGCCGCCATTCAATTCGTAGAGTGCAAACTTGATTGATGACGAGCCTGCATTAATGGTCAAAATGCCTTTGTTCATATCAGGCAGTTCCCTTCTTTCGGTTAGCGTGTGCGATGAGTGCTGCAATGACGCAGGAGGCAGTCCGCGTTTCGGCGGAGTCGGCACGGCTGGTCAATACAATCGGGACGGTCGTGCCGAGGACGATGCCGGCGGTCAGCGCGTTGGCCAGATATTCCAACTGCTTGGCGACCATGTTGCCGGATTCGAGATCGGGTACGACAAGGATTTCGGCGTGGCCGGCGACGGCGGACTTGATGCCCTTGGTCTTGGCCGCGACGATGGAAACGGCGTTGTCGAAGGCGAGCGGACCATCGAGAATGCCACCGCGAATCTGTCCCCGGTCGGCCATCTTGCACAGGGCAGCGGCATCGAGCGTGGACTGGATCTTGGGATTGACGGTTTCGACGGCGGAAAGAATCGCCACCTTGGGTTCGGGGATGCCGATGATGTGGGCCAGGTCGATGGCGTTCTGGATGATATGCACCTTGTCTTCCAGCGTCGGGGCAATGTTGATTGCCGCATCGGTAATCAGCAATGGCCGGTGGTAGGTGGGCACATTCATCAGGAAAACATGGCTGATCCGGCGCGACGTACGCATGCCATTGGCTCTGGCCACTACTTCGCTCATCAGCTCATCGGTGTGCAGACTGCCTTTCATCAACGCTTCGGCGTCGCCGGTGCGGACAAGCGATACGGCGAGTGCGGCCGAGTCGTGGCTATGCTTCGAGTTGACGATGCGGATGCCATGCAGATCAATGCCGAACTCTTCAGCCACCGCCCGGATTTTTGATTCGGGACCGACCAGGATTGGCTCGATGATGCCTTCCTGGAACGCGATGACCGGCCCCTTCAGCGACTCGCAATCGCACGGATGGGCAACTGCGGTCGGAATGGGTTCCAGTCCCTTGACGCGGGAAAGCAGGTGTTGGTAGCGCTCATGCTTGTCGTCGATGCGGATTTCCGGGAAGTGGACGTCCTGCATGTGTGAAACTTTTTCCGAGGGCGCCAGTACTTCGGCGGTGCCGCGCACCACCTGCAAACCTTCCTGGTTGGTACATACGCAATCGAAAATGACGTGCTGGTTATGGTCGAATTTCTGTTTGACCGTGACGGTAATGGTGATCGTGTCGCCAATCGTGACCGGGCGGGCAAAGTGCAGGGTCTGGTCAATCAGGTTGGTGCCGGGGCCGGGAAACTGGGTGCCCAGCACTGTCGAAATCAGCGATCCGCTCCACATGCCGTGGGCGATAACCTCGCGAAACATGCCGCTTTCGGCATATTCGCGGTCGACCACGGCAGGATTGATATCACCGGTCAGGACAGCGAAGAGTTTGACGTCTTCCGGCATCAATGTTCTGGTCAGGCTGGATGTGTCGCCAATGTGTATCTCGTCATAAATTTTGTTGACGAGCAAGCGCCGTTGATTGGACTCCTGCATGGTAGTGCTCCCGAAAAATGACATGAACCATTCGGTTCTGCTGGGGGTTCTGTGTGGAGGCTGTCGCCCCAGGAATTTGCGTGCTTTGGCCCGGTGTTCCTCAGGAGGCTCTTTGCCGGGTACGCCGATCGCTGGCTGCGGTCATGGGCGGAATGTCGACTTGCAGTCCGGGAATGAGTTGCGACAGGCGTTCAAGCACCCATTGGTTGGCTTCGTAGGTGAACTCGCGGGCCGTCAGTGGCGCACCGGAAAATGCCTCGACGAACAGGGCGACCGCGGCAGAGCGACTGACGCCGTATTCGCAGTGCACCATGACCGATATTTCAAACGGTGCAGCCTGCAGTTCAGCCACAAAATCGTGGATGCGGCGCGCCATCTGGTGGTCGAACAAGCCGGGAATGGGGGCCGGGAGGTATTCATCAGCCGGCTGTGCGTCGTAGAACGACAGGCGCAGCACATGGTGGAACATGGGGTCGAGCTTGGCATCGGCCTGACCTGGATCAGTGATCGAGATGACGGCCATGTAGGGATTGCCGGCCAGTGACTCGGCGAGTTCGCGGGAGGCGAAATGAACTTGATTGATGGTCATGATCCGGAGTGGCCGGCAGGTTGCTGAGGCAGTGTGGTGCGCAAGAAGTGATTCATTCCATGAAAACAGGGTCAGAAAAAACCAGCGTTCCGTCCAGGCGCATCATCAGGTTGTCGGCCTTGATCAAGTCGGGCAGGGCGCCGTATTCGCTGGAAAATTCCTCCAGCGCCTTGAGCGACTGCTGGACGGTTTCGGTCCAGCCCATGGGGGTGACAACCAGATGGTGCAAGGCGATGCGCCCCATGTCCTGCGCCAGATTGCGCCAGATCATGCAGGCGTCGAAATACGACGATGAGATTTTGGTGGCAACTTCGGCGGCTTCGCCCGCGACTGGCAGCGGATAGAGTTTTTCGACTTCGACGATATGGAACGGGAAACCGCGGGAAGAGCGGCCAACCGTGCCGTGATCGGCAAATACGACAGGAAAATGCCGACCTGTCGGCCTGTCCTCTGCCGTGTAATAGGCATAGTCGGTCGGTGAAGACAGTACCTTGAAGACACGGGCTTGTCCGTCGATCACATCGCCATCCAGCACGATGGTATTTTCGCCGCGACCGATTTCCGGCCTTCCGTTGAGCAAAGGATGGTCGGGAACGGGGTCTGGAATGATGCCGGGACAAATGTCAGTCATGGTCAACTCCGCCTGTCTTCCTGGTTGATGGCCAGAAGCATGGCACAAGACGCAGCGTGGCTGCGTCTTGTTACACCTTGCTTAAGCGACGATATGTGCTCCGCCATCGACATAGATCGTCTGGCCGGTCATGCCGGAGGAACCCGGCGTGCACAGGAAGGCCGTCAGGGCGCCGACTTCATCGATGGTCACGGTACGGCCGAGCGGTGCTTTCATCGCATCGGCTTCGAGCAGCTTGTTGAAATCGGCAATGCCGGAAGCGGCACGCGTCATGATCGGACCGGGCGAAACGGCAAAAACGCGGATGCCTTTGGGGCCGAGGTCGTAGGCCATGTAGCGGACGGCCGATTCAAGCGCTGCCTTGATGATGCCCATCACGCCATAGTTGCGCACGACGCGCTCGGCGCCGAGGTAGGACATGGTGATCAGCGAGCCGCCGTGGGCCATCAGCGGCTCAAGGGCCTTGGCCATGCGCAGGAAGCTGTGGCAGGAAATGTTCATGGCTGAATCGAAGCCGGCTTCGGAGGTGTCGATGACACGGCCGTGCAGATCGTCACCGTTGCAGAAAGCCATCGAATGAATGGCGAAGTCGAGTTCGCCGAATTCCTTGCCGCACTGTTCAATGGCAGACTCAAGGCTGCCTTCTTCGGTCACGTCGAGCTTCAGGAACAGCTTGGCACCCAGTGCTTCAGCCAGGGGCTGGGTATATTTTGCCGTCTTGTCGTTCTGGTAGGTCAGCGCAATTTCGCCGCCGAGTTCGCGAATGGCCTTGGCAACGGCAAAAGCGATCGATTTGTCGTTGGCGACACCGGTGATCAAGCCTTTCTTGCCGGCCAGCGGGAGCATGGCGTTCGGTTTAACCAGCGGGGATTGTTCATTTATTGTATTCATGCTGTTCTTCCTTCCAATGTCAGGCCGGAGATGGTGCGATGCACCATTTCTTAGCAATAACAACGATTTAACGTGGGTTTTGGATTGCTGTAATGCAACATCATTGTTGCACAGTCCGATTTCACTTTGTTGACAATCACTACTCCTTTTGAGCTAGGTCAACCCTTGAGCATCCTGCAGTTTACTTGTCGGCATTTTTGGCCTTCAGGCCGTGTCGACCGCGGGCTATCGGGATGCTGTGACGAATGCTGCCAAGCCCTTGAATAAAAGTTCTAGGTTATTGATCTTTCTCAACAAACCTTGTTTTGTTGGTGCTAGCCTGAGGTTGAACCAATAACTTCCGGGAGGTTGTTGTGGCACTTGGCGAAATGCATGGCGAAGCGATTGCCGGAATTGTCGATCGGGTCATCGCGCGTTACCGTCGCGATTCAACCTGCATGGTGCAGATTTTGCGCGAGGTGCAGGAGGCTTGCGACTGGATTCCTCCCGAGGCGATTGACCGGATTCAGTCCGTGCTGGGCGTGGCGCGTGCCGAGATAGAGAGCGTGGCCGGGTTTTACAGTTTTTTGTATCTCCGGCCACGCGGTCAATACCGGATTCTGTTTTCGGACAATATTACCGACCGGATGCAGGGCAGCGAAGCCTTGCTCGAACAGTTGTGCCGCAGTTTGTGGGTCGAGCCGGGCAAGGTTTCCGAAGACGGCCTGCTCAGTATCGACCGGACATCCTGCACGGGCATGTGTGATCAGGGACCGGGCATGCTGGTCAATAACCGGGCAATCACGCGGTTGACCGCAGCACGCATCGAACAGATCGCCGAACTGGTTCGCAATCGGCGGCCACTGAGCGAGTGGCCGGCCGCGTTCTTCGATGTCGCTGATCATATTCGTCGGGCGGATATTCTGCTCGATCAGACAATGCAGCCGGGTGATGCGCTGCGCGCTGCCCGTGAGCGTGTGCCGAGCGATGGCCTGATTGCTTCCAACATGCGTTCCTGGCGGGAGGGATTGCCTTCGGGCATCGGCGGGCCGGCGGCAATGCTTGATGAAATCAAGCGAGCCAATCTGCGTGGTCGGGGTGGGGCTGGTTTCATGACCGGCCTGAAATGGGAGGCTTGCCGCAATGCACCACTGAAAGCCGGGCAGCAGCGGATCATCGTCTGCAATGCCGACGAAGGGGAGCCGGGTACCTTCAAGGACAGGGTGTTGCTCAGTTCATATGCCGATCAGGTGTTCGAGGGCATGACTGCAGCTGCCTATGCCATCGGGGCGCAACGCGGTTTCCTCTATTTGCGTGGCGAGTATCGCTATCTGCTTGAGGCGCTGAATGCGACCTTGAGTGCCCGGCGCAAGGCAAATTTGCTGGGCCGCGATATCCTGGGAATTCCGGGCGCTGATTTCGATATCGATATCCACCTCGGGGCGGGGGCTTATGTCTGCGGCGAGGAGTCGGCGCTGATCGAATCGCTTGAGGGTAAACGCGGTACGCCGCGCAATCGGCCTCCATTTCCGGTCACAAATGGCTATCTCGATCAGCCGACGATCGTCAATAACGTTGAAACCTTTGCCGCTGTTGCCCTGATTGCGCTGAAAGGTGGCGACTGGTATGCCTCGTTCGGTACCCGGCATTCGGCCGGCACCAAGTTGCTCTCCGTTTCTGGCGATTGCGCCCGTCCGGGTATTTATGAGTATCCCTACGGCGTGACGGTGCGCCAGGTGCTGGAGGATTGTGGCGCGAGCCAGACACAGGCAGTCCAGATCAGCGGTCCATCCGGTATTTGCCTGAGCGAAGCGGAGTTCGACCGGATCATCGGTTTCGAGGATATTCCGACCGCCGGTGCGCTGACGATCTTTGATCGCAGCCGTGACATGTTTGAAGTGGCACGTGCTTATGTGCATTTTTTCCAACATGAGAGCTGCGGTTTCTGCACACCTTGCCGGGTTGGGACGTCGTTGCTCAAGAAGCTGATGGATAAATTGCATGACCGGCACGGCTCGCCTTACGACCTTGGTGAAATCGAAAAACTCAACCAGTTGCTGCAGTCGATGAGCCACTGCGGCCTGGGGCATACCGCCTGCAATCCGGTGATCGACACCATCGTCCGCTTCAAGCCGGCTTACGAAAAGCGCATGGTGCACGATCAATTTGTCCCGGCGTTCGATCTTGACCGGGCCTTGTCGACCGCCAGGCAAATGACCGGACGCGATGATTCACAAGCGCATCTGGACGTTGAACAAGGGAGAAGTGCATGAGCCAGACTTTCACGATCGACGGCAGAGTCATCCCTTTCGAAATCGGCCAGACCGTCATGCAGGCCGCCAGCCAGGCCGGGATCTATATTCCCCATCTGTGCTACCACCCGGCGTTCAAGCCGAACGGTTCGTGCAAGCTATGCACCGTCAAGGTCAATGGGCGTCAGAGTGCCTCCTGCACGCTGCGTGCGCAGTCCGGAATGGTGGTGGAAAGCGATACGGAAGAAATCAACGCCGAGCGCCGGACGCTGACGCAGATGCTTTTTGTCGAAGGCAATCACTTTTGTCCTTCCTGCGAAAAGAGCGGCCATTGCCAGTTGCAGGCCACGGCCTACCATCTCGGCATGATGTCGCCGCATTTCGATCATTTTTTCCCGGATCGCGCGGTCGACGCCTCGCATCCGGATATTTTGCTCGACTTCAATCGCTGCATCCTCTGTTCGCTGTGTGTTCAGGCCAGCAGGGAGGTCGACAAGAAGCAGGTTTTTGCCCTGTCCGGGCGAGGTATCGGGACGCACCTGATCGTCAACGCTCGCTCAGGGCGTCTGGCCGATACGGATTTTTCGCTGGCTGACAAGGCCGCACAGGTTTGTCCGGTCGGCGTCATCCTCAAAAAACGCACCGGTTTTGCCGTGCCCATCGGCCAGCGGACTTACGACCAGCAGCCGATCAGTGCGCCGGGCAAGGTGGCCGAGGAGATTCGCCATGATTGAGCCAAGGAAAAAGATCAAGGTGGCCACCACTTCGCTAGCCGGTTGTTTTGGTTGCCACATGTCCCTTCTCGATATCGATCAACGCTTGTTCACCTTGCTGGAGCACATTGAATTCGATCGCTCGCCGCTGACCGATATCAAGAACTGCAGCCCGGATTGCGATATCGGGATTGTCGAGGGAGGCCTGTGCAATACCGAAAACATTCATGTGCTGCGTGAGTTTCGCCGGAACTGCAAAATCCTGATTGCACTTGGGGCTTGTGCAATCAATGGCGGCTTGCCGGCGCAGCGCAATCATTGGCCGCTGGCGGTGCTGCTCGAAGAGGTTTATCACACCAGTCCGGGGCCGGCCAACGGGATGATTCCGAACGATCCGGAACTGCCTTTGCCCCTGGATCGTGTCCATCCGATCCATGAGGTGGTCCATGTCGATTACGCCATTCCCGGCTGCCCGCCATCCGGAGACGCCATCTGGAAGGTGTTGACCGATCTGCTGGCCGGTCGCGAGCCCGAATTGGGGCATGGTTTGCTGCATTACGATTGATTGAGGTGGGACGATGACTTATTCGCTGGAATCAGCCGAACACCCGGAGCGCTTGCGCCGCGTGGCAATCGATCCTGTTTCGCGGGTCGAAGGGCATGGCAAGGTAACGATCCTGCTTGATGAGCACAACAAGGTGCATCAGGTACGCCTGCATATCGTCGAGTTCCGCGGCTTTGAAAAATTCATTCAGGGGCGGCCTTATTGGGAAGTGCCGGTGATGGTTCAGCGCCTGTGCGGTATTTGCCCGGTTTCCCACCATCTTGCAGCCTCGAAGGCGCTTGATCAGGTTGTCGGTGCAAAGCGCCTGACGCCGGCGGCAGAAAAACTTCGTCGCTTGATGCATTACGGCCAGATGCTGCAGTCGCATGCGCTGCATTTCTTTCATCTCTGTTCGCCGGACCTGCTTTTCGGTTTCGATAGCGATGTCAGTCGGCGCAACATCGTCGGTGTTGCGGCAGAGCATCCGGAAATAGCCCGACGCGGTGTGCTGCTGCGTAAATTTGGCCAGGAAGTGATTCGCCTGACCGCAGGAAAACGGGTGCATGGAACGGGGGCGGTACCCGGCGGCATGAACAAATCATTAACACCGGCCGAGCGCGACGAATTGCTGGGTGAGATTTACCAGATCGTTGCCTGGTCGCGCGATGCCGTCCATTTGATCCAGAAGGTGCATAGCCAGAATCCGGCCTTGTACAACAGCTTTGCGACGGTTCGTTCCAATTTCATGTCGCTGGTCGGCGATAACGGTCAGCTCGATTTTTACCATGGCTCGCTGCGTGCGCGTGACGAAAATGGCAAACCGATCTTCGATGGCATCGATTATCAGGATTACGCACGTCATATTGAAGAGGAAGTGAAGCCGTGGAGCTACATGAAATTTCCCTATTTGAAATTGCTCGGCAAGGAAGACGGCTGGTACAAGGTTGGCCCGCTGGCCCGGGTCCAGAACTGCGACCAGATATCGACGCCATTTGCTGAACATGAGCGCAAGGAGTTCATCGATTACGCCGGCGGAACACCGATGCACGCGCCATTGGCCTATCACTGGACGCGGATGATCGAAATGCTGCATGCCGCCGAAGTCATCAAGGAGTTGCTGCACGATGATGATCTGCTGGGCAGCGACCTGATGGTCGAGGGCAAGCGGCAGCGCGAAGGCATTGGCGTGATCGAGGCGCCGCGCGGCACTTTGCTCCACCATTACCAGATTGATGACGATGATCTGGTCACGATGGCCAATCTGATTGTGTCCACGACCCACAATAACCAGGCCATGAATGAAGCCGTCCGGCAGGTCGCCAGGCGTTACCTGAACGGCCATGAAGTGACCGAAGGCTTGTTGAATCATGTCGAGGTTGCCATTCGCGCCTTTGATCCCTGTTTGTCTTGCGCAACGCATGCCCTCGGGAAAATGCCCCTGAGTGTCGAATTGCGCGATGCCGAAGGACGCTTCCTGCATGCCTTGAGTCGCCAATGAAAGCCCCGGTTCTCGTTGTGGCGACGGGAAATCCGAGTCGTGGCGATGATGCGCTCGGCCCGCTGCTGTTGGCCAGAATCGCCGACTGGCTGGCCGGGTCGCCGCTGGCCAGCCGTTTTGAACTGATTGAGGATTTTCAGCTGCAGATCGAACATGCGCTGGATCTCGCTGGGCGGCAACGGGTCTTGTTCATCGATGCCGGTATGCGGACGCCGGGGCCGTATCGTTTTTTTGAAATCCAGCCGGCAGGAGACATGGCGCACACCACGCACGCCCTGTCGCCGGAGGCGGTGCTGGCCGTCTGTTGCCGGATCGGGAACGAAGCTCCTCCACCGGCTTTCGTCCTTTGTTTGCGGGGTGAGTCGTTCGTGCTTGGAGAGCCGCTGAGTGCTGCAGCAAGCCACTCACTGGCGGCGGCTTTTGCCTTCCTGGTCGGGGTTTTCGAGAAAACAGAGGTGGCTGACTGGAGGGCGGCGTCGTATAATTCGAATTAATGACTTTCTGGTCAGTAATTCGAATGAGGTGGTATATGAACCGTTCTCGTCTGATCAAAATGCTGTTTTTCCTGGCTTTGGCCGGGTCGACCGCAGCATTGGCCTACTTTCTTTACTTGCAGCGCCCCATCGGGCTGCCGACCGGCCTGGCGGCCGGAAATGGGCGACTCGAAGCGATCGAGGTTGATGTCGCTACCAAAATCGCAGGGCGACTGGGCCGGGTCGATGTTCGCGAAGGCGATCAGGTGCAGGCGGGGGCCGTGCTTGCCCGACTTGATGCCGATGATCTGCGCGCCCAGTTGCGGCTGGCCGAAGCGCAAGCCCGTCAGGCCCGGCAGGCCGTGAATGAGGCGCGGGCAGGCGTACGCAAGGCGGACAGCGACGTGTTGCTGGCCGGAAAAACACTGCAGCGCTCAAGGGAACTGGTGGGGCGTGGCTTCATCAGTGGCGACAAGCTCGACCGGGATAGCAGCGGTTTGCAGGGCGTGCAGGCCGGCCGGTCGCAGGCGCAGAGCCGTGTGGCCGAGGCGGAAGCAGCGGTCGCTGCAGCCGATGCCCGGGTGGATAGCCTCAAGGTCAATGTCAACGATACCGATCTCAAGGCGCCGATCAGTGGCCGCGTACTTTACCGGCTGGCTGAGAGCGGCGAGGTCCTGGCGGCTGGTGGCAAGGTGCTGACCTTGCTCGATTTGTCGGATATGTACCTGACTATTTACTTGCCGACCGAAATTGCGGGGCAGGTCGCCCTGAACAGCGAAGCCCGGATTGTGCTCGATGCCTTGCCAGGGCAGGTGATTCCCGGTCGGGTCAGTTTTGTTGCGCCGAAAGCCCAATTTACGCCGCGCGAGGTCGAAACCCGGAGTGAGCGGGAAAAGCTGATGTTCCGTCTGAAAATCAAGCCGGATCCGGCCTGGCTGGAAGCGCATGCCGATCTTGCCAAGGCAGGGATGCCGGGGGTGGCTTATGTCCGTCTGCAGCCTGACGCCGCCTGGCCGGCCAATTTGCAGGTGAGCGGAAAGTAGGGCGCCATGGAACGTCAGCCGGTGGCTTGTTTGCAGGGCGTGAGTCATCGCTATGCAACATCCGTCGCTCTCGACCGGATGGACATAGCCTTGCCGGCGGCTTGCATGGTCGGTTTGATCGGCCCTGACGGTGTAGGCAAGTCATCATTGCTGGCCTTGGTTGCGGGGGCGCGTCAGATTCAGTCGGGGCGGGTCGAGGTGCTGGGTGGCGATATTGCCAACGCCCGCTTCCGGGCGCAGATCCAGCCGCGCATCGCCTACATGCCGCAAGGCCTGGGCAAGAATCTCTACCCGACTTTGTCGGTTTTCGAAAATGTCGATTTCTTCGGCCGCTTGTTCGGGCTGGGGCATGCCGAGCGCGAGCAGCGCATCGCTGTCCTGCTGGAAAGTACCGGCCTGAGCTCGTTCCGCGATCGTCCGGCGAGCAAGCTGTCCGGGGGCATGAAGCAAAAGCTCGGCTTGTGCTGTGCGCTGATCCACGATCCCGATCTGCTTATTCTGGATGAACCGACAACGGGGGTCGATCCGCTGTCCCGCCGCCAGTTCTGGCAACTGATCGCGCGCATACGCCAGCACCGGACGGGGATGAGCGTACTTGTCGCAACGGCCTATATGGAAGAGGCCGAGCAGTTCGACTGGCTGGTGGCGATGGATGCCGGCCGGGTGATCGGCGAGGGTGCGCCTTCCGACTTGCTTGATGTCACCGGGCAAACCTCGCTTGATGCCGCATTCATTGCCCTGTTGCCCGAAGCCCGGCGCCAGACGCATCGCCAATTGATCATTCCGCCGCGCAGTACGCAGAGCGGAGGGCTGGCCATCGAAGCGGAGGCCTTGTCGCAGCGTTTTGGCGATTTTACGGCGGTCGACCGCGTCAGTTTCCGGATTGAACGTGGTGAGATTTTTGGTTTTCTCGGGTCGAATGGTTGCGGCAAGACGACGACGATGAAAATGCTGACCGGACTCTTGCCGCCGAGTGAAGGGCTGGCCCGTTTGTTCGGCCAGCAAGTCGATGCGACCGACCTCGAAACGCGCAAGCAGGTTGGCTACATGTCGCAGGGTTTCTCTTTGTACGGCGAATTATCGGTTCGGGCCAACCTTGAATTGCATGCCCGGCTCTTTCATCTGCCGGATGATCGGCGTATTTCGCGTATCGCCCTGCTGATGCAGCGTTTCGGCCTGGAAATTTATGCCGATGTGCCGGCGCTCGATTTGCCGCTGGGTATCCGGCAGCGTTTGTCGCTCGCCGTTGCGGTGGTGCACGAACCGGCCTTGCTGATTCTCGATGAGCCGACTTCCGGGGTTGATCCGGTGGCGCGCGATGCCTTCTGGACGCTGCTGGTCGAGCTTTCCCGCGAGCAGGGTGTGACCATTTTCATCTCGACGCATTTCATGAACGAGGCTGCCCGCTGCGACCGGATTTCCTTGATGCATGCCGGCAAGGTGCTGGCCAGCGATACGCCGGCCGGTTTGTGTGCGGCACGGGGCAAGGCAACGCTCGAAGAGGCATTCATCGATTACCTGGAGGTCGCTACCGGCGCGAGCAAGGAAGTTCCGCAAACGGTCACTGCCGCGGTCGACCTTGCTCAAAGCCATGAAACCAGGCTCGCCCCTTTGCCACCCGCCTGGTTCAGCCTGCGTCGCCTGCTTGGCTACGCCTATCGCGAAACGCTCGAGCTGCGTCGTGATCCGATTCGCCTGGCGTTTGCCTTGCTCGGCTCGGTGCTGTTGATGTTCGTGCTCGGTTTTGGTATTTCACTGGATGTCGAAGGCTTGCGTTTTGCCGTACTCGATCGAGACCAGTCGCCGGAAAGCCGGGCGTACATCGCCAATATTGCCGGTTCGCGCTATTTCATCGAGCAACCGGCAATCATCGACGATGCCGATCTCGACCGGCGGATGAAGAATGGCGAATTATCGCTGGCGATCGATATTCCTCCGCGTTTTGGCAGCGATTTGCGGCGCAGTCATTGGCCGGAAGTCGGTATCTGGGTCGATGGTGCAATGCCTTATCGCGGCGAAACCGTCCGCGGCTACGCACAAGGCGTCCATCTGCAATATGTCCAGCAGATGATTCGCGAAGCGAGCGGTATCGAGACAACTTATCCGGCCAACATCATTTCGCGCTATCGCTACAACCAGGATTTCAAGAGTATTTACGCCATGGTGCCGGCGGTCATTCCCATCCTGCTGATTTTCATCCCGGCCATTTTGATGGCGCTCGGGGTTGTCCGCGAAAAAGAGCTTGGCTCGATTACCAATCTCTATGTAACACCGGTGACTCGGCTTGAATTCCTGCTGGGCAAGCAATTGCCTTATATCGGCGTGGCCTTGATCAGTTTTGTCCTGCTTGTCATTCAGTCGCAGCTGATGTTCCATGTGCCGATCAAGGGCAGTTTGCTTGCGCTGTGCTGCGGTGCATTCCTCTATGTGATTGTCACGACCGGGCTGGGTTTGCTGATCTCGACCTTTACGCACACCCAAATTGCGGCCTTGTTCGGAACGGCCATTCTGACAATCTTGCCGACCGTGCAGTTTTCCGGGCTGACCACGCCGGTCGCTTCGCTTGAAGGATTCAGTTACTGGATAGGCCAGTTTTTCCCGGCCAGTTATTTTCTGGTGATCAGTCGCGGTGCCTTTACCAAGGCGCTGGGCATGCTTGACTTGCTGCCGCAGTTTGTCGCGCTGGCCGCTTTCATTCCCCTGCTCACCTTGCTTTCCGTGCTTTTGCTCAGGAAGCAGGAGAAATAGCATGCATGCGCTGCTGCACAGCCTGAGCAATATCTATCGTCTTGGCGTGAAAGAGCTGAAAAGCCTGTGGGCCGACAAGGTTTTGCTGGCGCTGATTGTCTGGGCTTTCAGCGGAGCGATTTATACCGCGGCAACCGGCGTCTCCCAAGAGTTACACAATGCCCCGCTGGCGGTCGTCGATGAGGACCATTCACCGCTGTCTCGACGCATTGTCGATGCTTTTTACCCGCCTTATTTCAGTACACCGCAGCAAACCACGCTGGCTGAACTGGATGCCGGCATGGATGCTGGGCGTTACTCGTTTTCACTGGTTATCCCGGCCAATTTCCAGCACGACATCCTGGCCGGTCGCCATCCGGAAATACAGTTGAATATCGATGCGACGATCATGGCCCAGGCGTTTATCGGTGCCAGCTACATCAAGAGCATCGCCCTCGGTGAAATCAGCGAATACCTGACCGGTACGCGGGAGGCCGGCGCAACGCCAATCAGGCTGACGACGCGGGTACGTTTCAATCCGAATCTGACCGGCGTGTGGTTCGGCGGCGTCATGGAGGTGATCAACAATGTGACCATGCTGACCATCATTCTCGTCGGTGCAGCATTCATCCGAGAAAGAGAACACGGCACCATCGAGCACTTGCTGGTCATGCCGCTGACTCCCTTTGAGATCATGATGGCCAAGATCTGGGCCAATGGCCTGGCCGTTCTGCTCGGGGCAAGCTTCGCCCTGATCGTGATGGTCGAACAAGTGCTCAAGGTGCCGATTGCCGGTTCGGTACCACTTTTTCTCACGGCGGCCGCCTGCTATCTCTTTGCGGCCGCCTCAATCGGTATTTTTCTCGGCACCCTGGCCCGTTCGATGCCGCAACTGGGTTTGTTGATCATCTTGTCGATCATCCCCTTGCTGATGCTGTCAGGCGGTATCACGCCGCGCGAAAGTATGCCGCAGCTGGTCCAGCATCTGATGCTGGCAGCACCGACGACTTACTTTGTCCGGCTGGCCCAGGGCATTTTGTATCGTGGCGCAGGTTTTGACGTTGTCTGGCGTGATCTGCTCGCGATGAGCCTGGTCGGCAGCTGTTTTTTTGCCGTTGCCTTGGTCCGCTTCCGCAAGGCCGTCAGCCAGACGCAAATCTGAATTGCATCAGAAAATGTTGATATGCATCATGGGCTTGATGCTGCCCAAAGGCGCACTATCGGCCCCGTGATTCGCCCTAATGGCGACACAATATGCGACATGATCTCCCTCAGATATATCTTCACGGCGGCCACGGTCGCCGCCTTTTTTGGCTCACTGCATGCCGCCGAACCTGCCGACCGGCAGTTCGAGGCCATGGCGCGTCTGTCCGAGCCAGAACTTCAGGCAAACATTGGCCGCGTGGTTGAAGTTGCCGTCGATCTGACGAATGCCGGCTTGAGTTTCGAGCCGGATGGCGATCGGGTCGAAGCGCGTTATCGCATGGCATTCAATCAGATTGCTGAGGGCTGGAGTTGGCAGCCCAATGTGAATCCTGCGGTCGACGACTACTATCGCTACAAATTCCTGCCGCTCCAGTCGGTACAGGTTGAACGTGGTGCTTATGCCTTTGAAGACAAGATCGGCGAAACGCAGAACATGAAGGTCAGTTGGCGCTACGACTACTTTCTGGCCTTTGCGAATCTCTACGATTTTTATCCGCGCAAAGTTGATGACGATGCCGGTTTCGTTGCAGATCTGCCGGCAAGCGCCAGCGAACATGTCGGCCTGATGGCGACGCTCAGTCTTGAAGCGCCACTGCTCAGCGAGAGCACTACCTTCTGGAAGGCAACATACAGCAGACCGACCGACTTTACGTTGAAAAAACGCTATCTGATCGGGCGGCTGACTTCACTCAGCTTTATCGATACACAAAGCGGCAAACTGCTCTGCCGTATCAAGCCTGAAGACAATGGGCGCTGTGTAATGCGCTGAGTCGACAGCGCGAGTCAGCCCTCTGGGGACTGACTCGCGGTTTGGTCAACGATAGACCAGCACCGGAACCTTCGAATGCGTCAGCACCTTGTTGGTTTCACTACCCAGCAAAAAGCCGCTGATCCCGCGTCGACCGTGGGATGCCATGAAAATCAGGTCACATCCTGAAGTTTCTGCCGCCTGAATGATGGCTTCGTAGGGAACATCGCTCGTTGCCGAGGTGATGCTGCATTCGACGCCATTTTCAGCACAGAACTTCTGCACTTCGCCCAGATATTCCGTGGCTTGCTGGTCAGCCATTTCGGCAAATTTTTCCGGCGTTGTCGGATCGATCAGCGCCCCTTCGCCAAAATAGGCGATCGGGTACTCCGGTTTGGCAAAAAAGACGGTTACCCGGGCACCAGCTTCCTTGGCAAAGGAAACAGCACGTTGTGCCGTGGCGCGCGAGAGTTCGGAACCGTCGGTTGGGACAAGAATATGTTTGAACATGGTCACCTCCTGAAACTGTGCAATGCCGTTGCATTCGGCCTTCTTGAGGTTCATGCTACGCCAAGTCAGGAGGAAATCAACCATGCGACTCGGTTTTCTGGGGGCGGCAGGCGAGGTCACCGGTTCCTGTTATCTGGTCGAGACAGGAAATACCCGCTTTCTCGTTGACTGCGGCATGTTTCAAGGGGGTCCGGAGGCTCGCCAGAAGAATCAGCGAGCCCTCAATTTCGGCTTCGATGTCCGCAAGATCGACTTTGTTTTGCTGACGCATGCCCACATCGATCATGCCGGATTGCTGCCTCGTCTCTCGATGCTGGGCTACAAGGGGCCGATTTACGCAACCCCGGCAACGATCGATCTGCTTGAGGTTTTGCTGCCCGATAGCGCCCATATCCAGGAAAAGGAGGCCGAGTGGCAGTTGCGCCACCGGCATCGTCGCGGCATGGGCGAGCGGGGTATTCCTGCGCCGCTCTATTCCGTTGCCCAGGCCTTGTCGGCACTTGAGCAGTTAAAGCCGGTGTCTTACGGTCAAACGTTCAATCCGGTCGAAACAGTTAACGTCGTTTTTCGTGATGCTGGCCACATCCTGGGTTCGGCCCAGCTTGAAATTACGGTTTCCGGTGAAGGTCGACCGCGGAAAATGATTTTTTCCGGCGATCTCGGTATGCCGGGGCGGCCGGTTCTCTGCGATCCTGCTCAACCGACCGAGGCGGATGTGCTGCTGGTCGAATCGACTTACGGCAACCGCATGCATCGTTCGATGATTGAAACGGAAGAGGAAATCGTCGATGCCTTCGAGCGTACACGCGCTGCGCACGGCAACCTGATCATTCCGGCTTTTGCGGTCGGGCGAACCCAGGAGTTGCTGTACATGCTGGCCGATCTGGTTCGACGCAAGCGGATCAGCCCGCTCAAGGTTTATGTCGATTCACCCATGGCCAGCAAGGCGACACATATCACGATGGCGCATCGTGAATTGCTCGATCCTGAAACGCGGGATCTGATCGACTGGCTTGGTTCGCATCCGGACAAAATGCACATTGAGTTCGTCTCCGATGCCGATCACTCCAAGGCGCTGAACGATATTCGCAGTGGTGCCGTGATTGTTTCTGCCAGCGGCATGTGTGAGGCCGGGCGCATCAAGTATCACCTGCGTGAAAATCTGCCACGCAGCGAATGTACGATCCTGATCACCGGATTTCAGGCGGCTGGCACTTTGGGGCGACGCTTGGTCGATGGCGCGCGACTGGTTCATATCTTTGGTCAGCCTGTTCCTGTCCGGGCCCGTATCTATACCGTCGGCGGACTTTCAGCTCATGCCGATCAGGGGGCATTGCTCGGCTGGCTGGGCGGTTTTCGTCATCCACCAGGGCAAACCTTCGTCGTCCATGGCGAGGCTGGTGCCTCGGCCGACCTGGCGCAAGCCATCAAGGATAAACTGGCTTGGTCAAACGTGCAGATGCCTCGTCCTGGCGAGTTCGTGACACTGTAATATGCATTCGGAAAATGAGAAAAGGTGAAGCAAATGGCGGGTAATGGAGCAATGCAACGCGGCGGGATCGATATCAACACACTGAGTCCGGCCGAGTCTGTCAGCAAGGCAATTGGTGCCGCACTTGATCCGTATGGCGTGACGACTTCGCTGCTGTCTGCCCAGATGGCGTGGATGATGCACCCTCAGGAGTTGACCCGTGCGGTCAACGCGCTGTCGAGCGATCTTTTCGCCTTGCAGTCCCATGTCTTGCGTCGCGCCATGGGGATTCCTTCCGAAGATGTGATCCAGCCGAATGCCGATGATGCCCGATTCAGCAAGCCGGTTTGGACTGACTCGGCCAGTTGGGACATTATCAAGGAGTGGTACCTGGCCTTCACTCACCGTTTGCAGGACATGTATTTCGAAACGCCCGGCCTGTCCGACAAGGAGCGTCGTCGGGCGGCGTTCTGGTTGCGCAAGTGGCTGAATATGGTGGCTCCGACCAATTTCTTCTGGCTCAATCCGGAGGCGATGGAGCGGGCTGTCGAAACCAATGGCGAGAGCCTGCGCCAGGGCTGGGAGAATTTCCAGCGGGATGCCAAGGCCAAGAATATCCTGATGGTCGAGCCGGATGCTTTTGTTGTCGGTAAGGACCTGGCAACCACGCCGGGCAAAGTGGTTTTCCGCAATCGCCTGCTTGAAGTCATCCATTACACGCCAACGACCGAGAAAGTCCGGGCGATGCCGATCGTCATTACGACGCCGTGGATCAACAAGTTCTACATCCTTGACCTGACGGCCAAGAAAAGCATGGTCAAGCATCTGACCGACCAGGGTTTTTCAGTCTTCATTACCAGTTGGAAAAATCCGACGCCGGAAATGTCGGATGTTCGTCTTGACGACTATCTGCTTGATGGCGTCAATGAAGCGGTTCGCGTGGCAACCGAGTTCTGCAAGGTGGAGAAAGTTCATCTCGTCGGTTACTGCATTGGCGGTACGCTGGTCAGCACTTACATGGCCTGGGCCAACAAGCGTTTTGCCCCAGGCAAGGTGCCTGTGGCGCACTGGACGCTATTCACCACCCTGACGGATTTCTCGCATCCAGGCGATATCGATGTCTTTATCGACGAAGCCTGCATCAATGCGCTGGAGGAATCGATGGCCAAGAAGGGCTATCTGGATGGTGCCGAAATGGCCAGTTCCTTCCGTCTTTTGCGCTCTAACAGCCTGATCTGGCATTACTGGGTCAAGAGCTATCTGCTTGGCGAGAAGCTGCCGCCATTCGACGTGCTGTTCTGGAACATGGATACGACGCGCATGCCGCAGGCCATGCATGCCTATTACCTGCGTGAAATGTACCTGCACAACAATCTGATCAAGCGCGACAAGCTGAATATCGCCGGAGAGTCGATCGATCTCGACCAGATCGTCCAGCCGCTTTACGCCGTCACGGCAGAAGATGACCATATTGCTCCGTGGAAGCAGTGCTACCGCATCCGCAAGTACATCAATGTCGCGGCGCCGGTCCGTTTCGTATTGTCTACCTCTGGCCATATCCTCGGTATTGTCAATCCGCCGGCCAATCCGCCCAAGCGGGCTTACTGGATTGCCGAGCCTGAGCGTAACGAGCATTGGGAGCACTGGATGGAGCGTGCCGAAAAGAAACCGGGAACCTGGTGGGATGACTGGACCGCATGGCTTGGCGAAAGAACCGGCGAACTGGTTGAAGCCTATCCGGCGGCCAGTCGCAAGTTCCCGTCTCTGGCCGATGCGCCCGGGACTTACGTTCTCGAAAAGTAGGTCCCGCTTTCTGTGAATCGACCGTGGGCTATGCGTCCACGGTACGAATTGGTACATTAGCCGCTGACTGGGGACTTCACGGTAGAACATAAATGACAGATGCCTTGATGGCAGTGAATGCCAAAACATCGCGGGCTGGTGCCGATCTTTTGCGCATCGTCCGGATCAATGAAGAAATCAAGCGGGTTGTCGGTGTTTCCTTCAAGATCAACATCATGGCACTGAATGCCATCTTCCTGGCCAAGCGGGCGGGAACGGCCGCACTTGGCTTCGGCGTCCTGTCAAATGAGCTGCGTGTGTTTTCCCAGGATCTGAGGACCTGCATGGAATCTCTTACCGGCCTGATTCACGGTTGTGTCGATGAGGTTTCGATCGTTCTCAAGGACATTCGTTTTACCCGGTTGTTGCGCCAGACCGATCAACTGACTGCCAATGGTTCCGTGGCGCCTGTCCTGCGCCAGCGGGAAATTGAAAACGATCAGCATGAGCGCCGCCTGAGCAGTTTGCGCAAGCAGTTGAAACGCGCGCTTGAAGATGCCTTCAGAATGGTTGAATTGGGCGGTGTACTGGCTAAATCGGCCAAAATTGAAGCCGCCTACGGGCAAAGTTTTGCCCCGGCGCTGGCTCAGGTTTCCGGTGAGTTTGACGGGATTGTCGAAGAAATTCGCGACTCACTCGAGTCGTTGCGCCGTTCGGCTTTTTTCACCGGACATTGAAATCAAGCGAGGGATCGATGAAAACAACAAAAACCATTTTCCAGGAAGGCAACCACAAATGGATTGCCATTGTCCGTGACCCCAACAAGCCCGGCTACATCATCGATACCAACGAGTATCTGGTGACACATGGCGGGCGCGGCCTGTTGCTTGATCCCGGTGGTGCAGAGGTCTTTCCTGCGGTTTTTTCGGCGTTGTCTACCGAATTCGACCCCTCCTTGCTGAGCGGTATTTTTGCCTCGCATCAGGACCCGGATATTTGTTCATCTCTGGCCTTGTGGCTCGAATTCAATCCCCAGATGCGCTGCTATGTCAGTTGGTTGTGGAGCAGCTTCATTCCGCATTTTGGCGGTACGGCGGAAACGTTTGTTGCAATTCCGGACGAGGGAATCGATATATCCCTCGAAGGGCTTCATCTTCAGGCTGTCCCTGCCCATTTCCTGCACTCGTCGGGAAATTTCCACCTGTATGACAAGATTGCCAAGATTCTCTTTTCCGGCGATGTCGGTGCAGCTTTGCTGCCGCCGTCAGAGGATGCCTTGTTCGTCGAGGATTTTGATAAGCACATCCGCCACGCCGAGGGTTTTCACCGGCGCTGGATGGGCTCGAATGAAGCCAAGCGCCGCTGGTGCGAGCGTGCCGCGAAAATGGAAATCGACATGTTGTGTCCGCAACATGGTGCGATCTACCGTGGCGCGGATGTGCAACGTTTCATCAATTGGTTTGACGAATTGCAGGTCGGTATTGTTGCCGCCTGATTTTTTGTGATTTGACGGCGGTCAAGGTGGCTGCGTAGTGCAGCCCCGAAAATGAAGCCATCCAAACGCCGTGAGTGAATCATGACCAGTATCCGCAGTTTTATGACCGATGATCATCGCCGCTGTGATGACCTGTTCGCCGAAGCCGAGCAAGCTGTAGCCAAAAAGGATTTCAATCTTGCTCAGGCCAGTTTCGGGCATTTTCGTTCTGCTGTGCTGGCGCATTTCGATACCGAAGAAAAAACCCTGTTTCCGACCTTCGAAGCCAAGACCGGAATGACCATGGGGCCGACCCAGGTGATGCGCATGGAACATGCACAGATGCGTTCCCTGCTCGACGAGGCGAATGCCTCTTTGGTAGCCGGCGAGGCCGAGGATTATCTCGGTCAGGCAGAAACCTTGCTGATCATGATGCAGCAGCACAATATGAAAGAAGAAAACATTCTCTACCCGATGTGTGATCAACACTTGTCGGCAGAGTTATCCGCCGTTCTTGAACGGCTTGAAGCAGAACTCTCAGAAGCATGACTCATCCTAAAACTCCTCATGTCGTTGATGCCAGGTTCATGGAGCCACCCGAGCCATTTGTCCAGACCATGGAAATGCTCGATACGCTGAAGGAAGGGGAAAAAATGCTCCTCCTTCTTTACCGCGAACCCCACCCGCTTTATAAGGTGCTGGCCCAGAATGGCCATTCGCACGAAACCGAACTGATGCCGGACGGCACATTCGAAATCCTCATCTGGTGAGGATTGACCGGTTTTTTTTCGGGGCTTTGAATGCAAGCACTGCTGGCCTTTGAAAATGCGCCGCCTTTGATGGCGCCTTTTCGTTTCTTTATCACGGCTCCCTTGTTTGGCGTGCTGGCCGGTCTGTTACTGATCGTAGAAGGACCTTCGCTGTTTTCCTCGCGCTGGATGCCGGGGACCTTGGCCGTAACGCATTTGTTGACCGTCGGCTTCATGCTGCAAGTCATGCTGGGGGCGCTGGTCCAGATTTTTCCTGTCGTGGCGGGGGCCAATCTGTGGCGCCCCTTGCGCCTCTCGGCCATGTTGCATATCGGGCTGACGCTGGGCGCTGGCCTGCTGGCTGGCGGCTTCTATTTCGGAAGCCCGCTGTTGCTCAGCGTTGCGGCCGGAGTGCTTTTGTTGACGGCTCTGCTGATCCTGGGAGCGACAACTCATGCCCTGATTGGTGTCCGCTCCACCAGCCCGACGATTCTTGGCTTGAAGCTTGCGCTGGCCGGGTTGGCCGGCGTGGTCGGACTTGGCGTGCTGATGGCTTGGGGGCTGGCTCATGGCTGGCCTTTGCCGCTGCCCGTGCTGGCGGATTTACATGCAGCCTGGGGGCTTGGGGCTTGGGCCGGAGTCCTGCTGGCAGCGATTGCTTATGTGGTTGTGCCGATGTTCCAGCTGACACCAGGTTATCCCGCACGTCCAGGCTGGCTTTTCCCGTGCTGCATGTTGCTCATCGTCCTGCTTTGGAGCGGTGCCGTATTTTTCGATATGCCGAACATGATCCGCGTTGTCCAGGGGATAACTGCATTGCTCGGACTGGCTTTTGCTGTGCTGACCCTGCGTCTTCAACTGAAGCGTCGGCGGGCGAGGGCTGACGCCACCTACCGGTATTGGCAAATCGGTTTAGCGGCCAGCATTTTTGCACTTTTGATGTTGTTGACCGCAGCAATGTGGCCGGCTGCTTCAGAAATCGATGGTTGGACCCTGTTTTTTGGCATTACATTACTTGCTGGCGGATTTGTCCCATTCATCATCGGGATGCTCTACAAGATTGTTCCATTCCTCGCTTGGCTTCACTTGCAGAACCAAGGGCAAGCCAAGGTGGTTGCGCCAAACATGAACAAGATCCTGTCTGATGTCGACATGCAGCGGCAGATGAAATGCTATGCACTGGCCGTGGTGCTTTTGCTTGGCGCTGTGCTTTTCCCGGAATGGCTGGCACGTCCCGCCGGGGTGGTTTTTGCAGTGGCCAATGGCTGGCTCGGATTTAATTTGAGCCTCGCCATTTCCCGCTATCGCAAGCATTCGGCTGAAATAGCGCTCAAGCTGGCGGCTCGGTGATGAGTTATCTGGCACTCAAGCACCTACACGTTACGTGCGTGCTGCTCAGCGGTCTTGGCTTTTGTCTGCGGGCAATCTGGATGCTTGCCGATTCGCCGTTACTGAAGCATCGCCTGGTCAGGCTGCTTCCCCATTTTGTCGACACGACCTTGCTCGGGAGTGCCGTGCTGCTGGCGATATTGAGTGGGCAATATCCATTGGCCAACAACTGGTTGACCGCGAAACTTCTCGGGCTGCTGGCTTATATCGTCTTTGGAACGTTTGCCCTCAAGCGGGGCAGGACAAAGGCGATTCGCGCCGTATTTCTGGTTTTTGCGCTGCTCGCCTACGCCTACATCATCAGTGTTGCGCTGACGCGTAATCCACTGCCTGGCTTGTAGTCAGTTGGGATGATGATTCATCAGGGCTTTCAGCCCGTTAACATTCAATATCCGGATATGTTTTTGCTGGACGGCGATATGGCCTTCTTCCTGGAACCGGGAGAAGGCCCGCGAAACCGTTTCGAGCTTGAGGCCGAGGTAGCTGCCGATTTCTTCGCGCGTCATGCGCAGATAAAACTCGGCGTGAGAAAAACCGCGTGCCGTGAAGCGCTGCGAGAGATTGAGCAGGAAGGCGGCCAGTCGCTCCTCGGCGCGCATGGTGCCGAGCAGCATCATGACGCCGTGGTCGCGGACGATTTCGCGGCTCATCACCTTGTGAAAATGGTGCTGCAAGGTATGGATTTCACGCGACAGGCTTTCCAGTTGCGAGAACGGAATGGCGCAGATTTCGCTGTCTTCGAGGGCGATCGCGTTGCAGGTGTGGTGTTCGGTGCTGATGCCGTCAAGTCCGAGCAACTCGCCAGCCATCTGGAACCCGGTCACCTGGTCCCGGCCATCTTCAAGCAGCACATCGGTTTTGAAGAAGCCGCTACGGATGGCGTAAATTGCATCGAATGTTTCACCGGCCCGGTAGAGGTGGTCGCCACGCTTGATGCGACGACGGGTCGAAACCAGGTCATCCAGGCGTTCGAGCTCGTTAATGTTGAGTCCGAAGGGCAGGCAGAGTTCGCGCAGATTGCAGTTCGAACACGCTGTCTTGATGACCGAAAGAGAAATTTCCTGTGAAGCTGTTTGTTGGGGCATCATCAACCTGCGTTCGCTTGATCCATGTCAACCATGATTTGGCACCATCCGAACATAATCCGTGCAACTCTTGGTGGTATGTTTAATGAATTTCGCAACTGAAAACCTCGTATTCGATCCTCAGATCATTCGCCGCTTCGACGTCAACGGCCCCCGCTACACTTCGTATCCGACGGCCGATCGTTTCGTCGAAGCTTTCGATTCTGACGCTGCCAAACTGTGGCTCGGCAAGCGCAACATCGGCGGTATCAGCCGTCCGCTGTCATTATACTTCCACATACCGTTCTGTAACACTATCTGCTATTACTGTGCCTGCAACAAGATCATTACCAAGGATCACGGGCGCAGCGCCAAATACCTGAAATACCTTGCCAAGGAGCTTGCCCTGCAGAGCGCCAGCCTGGACGGTCAGGACGGTGAGCATGAAGTGATCCAGCTGCATTGGGGTGGCGGTACGCCGACTTTCCTGTCGCATGACGAAATGCGGCAGTTGATGAGCGAGACCCGCAAGCATTTCAAGTTGCTCGATGGCGGTGAGTACTCGATCGAAGTTGATCCGCGCAAGGTCGACACGGCAACCGTGGCTTTGCTTGGCGAGCTGGGTTTCAACCGGATGAGTGTCGGTGTCCAGGACTTCGACGAACGTGTTCAGATTGCCGTTAATCGCGTCCAGACCGAAGAAGAAACGGCGAATGTGATCAATGCTGCGCGGGCCAACGGTTTCAAATCGGTTTCGGTCGATTTGATCTACGGTTTGCCGCACCAGTCGGTCATGGGTTTCAACCGGACACTGGAACGTGTTCTGGCGATGGATCCGGACCGCCTGTCGATCTACAACTATGCGCACATGCCCAGCCTGTTCAAGCCGCAGCGGCGGATTGCCGAACCGGATTTGCCCTCGGCCGATACCAAGCTGCAAATTCTGGCCCTGGCGATCAAGAAGCTGACTGAAGCCGGTTATGTCTTTATCGGCATGGATCATTTTGCCAAGCCGGATGATGAATTGGCCATTGCTCAGCGGCAGGGGCGCTTGCATCGCAATTTCCAGGGGTATTCAACCTACGCTGACTGCGACATGCTGTCCTTCGGTATTTCGTCGATCAGCAAGGTCGGACCAACCTACAGCCAGAACGTCAAGACGCTCGATGAGTACTACGATCGGCTCGACGAGCAGATGCTGCCGGTGTTCCGCGGTATTGAACTGAATGCAGACGATATTCTGCGTCGTTCGATCATTCAGGCGCTGATGTGTCACTTCGAGTTGTCCATCGAGAGTATCCAAAGCGCTCACCTGATTGATTTCCACAAATATTTCGCAGCCGAGCTGGAAGATATGCGCGAAATGGAGCGTGGCGGTCTGCTCAAGATCGAGCGCGACTGGATTACCGTCCTGCCGCCAGGACGCATGCTGGTTCGTGCCATCTCAATGGTCTTCGACCGTTATCTGCGCGCCGATCGCCAGCGGACGCGCTACTCGAAAGTCATCTGAGCACTGCGTTCAGCAGAGGCGGACAGGTTAAACTGTCCGCCTTGTTTTTTTGGATGTTGCGCAGCCATGCCTGATTCCGGCTACCTTGCCCTTTTCCTTGTCGGACTGCTTGGCGGTACGCATTGTGTCGGCATGTGCGGTGGAATTGTCGGCGCTCTTTCGATGGGGGCTCCCGGTCGTTGGTCCTTGCTGCTTGCCTACAATGCCGGGCGTATTCTGTCTTATTCCGCAGCAGGGGCAATAGCCGGTGCGCTGGGGGCTGCCAGCCTGGGGCTGGAAGGCCAGGTTCCGGTTCGGCTGGGACTTTATTTGCTGGCCAATCTGATGCTGATCGCGCTCGGTCTTTACCTGCTCGGTATTACACGTGCCCTGGCCTTTACGGAGCGAGCCGGGCAATCCTTGTGGCGCTTGATCCAGCCTCTGACCCGACGTTTTTTACCGGCCGGCAATGTGCTGCAGGCCTTTCCCCTGGGCTTGCTCTGGGGCTGGTTGCCCTGCGGGCTTGTCTATAGTGCATTGGCCACCTCATTGGCGGCTGGTTCTGCCGGTCGGGGGGCATTAACCATGCTGGCTTTCGGTTTGGGTACTTTGCCCAACCTTTTGCTGGCTGGCATTGTGCTGGCCCGGCTGAATGAGTTTGTTCGCCGTTCCGTCGTGCGTCTGGTGTCCGGATTGCTGGTCCTGGGATTCGGGGTTTATGGCATGCTGGGTTTGATCCGCTTGCTTCGCTGAATTTTGTTTGGGAATGCCACTGATGAAAATTTTATTGCCCGTTGATGGCTCCGATTGCGCCTTGCGTGCCGTTGATCAATTGATCGCTCATTCCTCGTGGTACCGGGAGATGCCGGAAATCCACCTGCTCAACGTGCATCCGCCGATTCCGATGGGCCGTGTGCAGGCGCATATCGGGAAAGAGACTTTGCATGACTATTACCTTGAAGAAGGGCAGCGAGATTTGCTGTCGGCACAAGAGGCACTCAATCAGGCGGGGCGTTATCACACCAGCCACATTCATGTCGGACAGCCGGCCGAGGTGATTGCCAAGGTTGCCGCCGAGCTTGGCTGTGACCTGATTGTCATGGGGTCGCATGGCCGCAGTGGCATTGCCGGCTTGATCGCCGGCTCGGTCGCCAGCCGTGTGTTGCACCTGGCGCATTGTCCTGTGCTCTTGGTCAAATGAGCGACGATAACGCAGGCAAGGTTGTCGAATTTGCCATTGCAGGCATGACTTGTGCCGCTTGTTCTGCGCGCCTTGAGAAAGTGCTGAATCGCCAGCCGGGCTTGCAGGCCAACGTCAATCTGGCGGCCGAACGTGCCCGCGTGCGTTTTTCCGGGGCGGCAGACGAGGCGCAGGTCATCGCCGCGGTGGCCAAGGCGGGCTTTTCCGCCACTCGGGTTGATAGTCAGACGCGCGAGCGCGAAAAAGCCGAGAAAAACCGTGTTTACCGCAGCGATCTTCGTCGTTTCTGGATTTCGGTTGCGTTGACCTTGCCCTTGCTTGGCCAGATGTTGTTCATGTTTGGCGAGCATGGTCACCAGAATGAACTCCCTCGCTGGCTGCAGTTTGCGCTGGCGACACCGGTTCAGTTCTGGATCGGCTGGCGTTTTTATGATGGCGCCTGGAAAGCGTTGCGTGGCGGCGGTGCCAATATGGATGTGCTGGTTGCCCTGGGGACGACCATGGCCTGGTTGCTGTCCAGTGTCGTGACCCTGCTCGGGTTGGCGCAGCACGTTTATTTCGAAGGCGGTGCGGCAGTCATTACGCTGGTCCTGCTCGGTAAATTACTGGAGGCACGGGCCAAGTCGCGAACATCGGAGGCGATCGAGGCGCTGGTTCGCCTGCAACCGCGCATGGCGCGGGTCGAGCGTGATGGGCAGTGGGTTGAAATGCCGGTTGAAGCATTGATGCCGGGCGATATTTTCATGGTTCGTCCGGGCGAGAGCGTCCCGGTCGATGGCGAGGTGATTGACGGCGAATCCAGCCTGAATGAGTCGATGCTGACTGGGGAAAGCATGCCGGTCGGTAAAAAGGCGGGCGACAAGGTTTTTGCCGCGACAGCGAACGGGCATGGTGCGCTGCATTGTCGGGCAACCGGCGTCGGTGAGCACACTTTGCTTGCCGGCATCATCCGGATGGTGGGCGAGGCTCAGGGCTCCAAGGCTCCGGTACAGCGCCTGGCCGATCAGATTTCTGCCATTTTTGTTCCGGTTGTCTGCGCAATTGCGGCCCTGACCTTGCTTGGCTGGTGGTTGCAGAGCGGCGATTTTTCTGCCGCCTTGATCAATGCCGTGGCTGTGCTGGTGATCGCCTGTCCGTGTGCCCTTGGTCTCGCAACGCCGACGGCAATCATGGTCGGGACGGGGCAGGGGGCTCGGGCCGGAATTCTGGTCAAGAATGTTGAAGCGCTGGAGCGGGCTAAAAAAATCAGGGTTCTGGCGCTCGATAAAACTGGAACGCTGACCTGCGGCCAGCCGCAACTGACCGATATCGTCCCGCGTCGCATGGCGAGTGATGAGGCATTGCGTCTTGCCGCCGCCCTTGAACAGCATTCCGAGCATCCGCTGGCGCGAGCCGTGCTGGCAGCCCTGGGTACGGTCGACCTCGAAAAAGCGCAGGATTTCAAGGCATATCCCGGTCATGGGGTGAGTGGCATCCTGGCTGGCCGGGCGCTTCGCCTCGGCTCGCCCGACTGGCTCGATTGTTCAGCCGATCCCGAGGTGCTGGCTTTGCAGCAAGCGGGCAAGACGGTGATCGTGCTGGCCGATGAGCGGCAAGTGCTGGCTTTGCTGGCGATTGCCGATGCGTTGCGCCCAACCTCCCGCCAGGCGGTGGAAATCCTGCTGGCTCGCGGTATTCGGGTCGTCATGCTGACCGGAGACAATGAGGCAACGGCCGCCGCCATTGCTGCGCAGGCCGGTATCGTCGAGTTTCGTGCCGGTATCCTGCCGGGTGATAAGGCCAGCGCGGTGACCAGCCTGAAAGCGGATGGCTTGCTGGTGGCGATGGTCGGCGATGGTATCAACGATGCGCCGGCGCTGGCGGCTGCCGATGTCAGCTTCGCGATCGGGGCTGGTTCGGATGCGGCAATCGAGGCGGCCGACCTGACCCTGATTCGTAACGACCTGCTCGGTGTAGTCGACGCAATCGACCTATCCACGGCCACCTTGGGGAAGATACGGCAGAATCTTTTCTTCGCATTCATCTACAATGTGGCAGGTATTCCGCTGGCTGCACTCGGTTTGCTCAACCCCGTTTTTGCCGGGGCTGCAATGGCCATGAGTTCGGTTTCGGTGGTGTCGAATTCGCTTCTTCTGAAACGTTGGCAGCCGAATGCGCTGCGGCAGGAGAAAAAATAGGGCTTTGAGAGGAGTTTTGATGACCGTTAAGCACAGGCAGAAAGGGCCGGAAAATGATTTTCGGTGATGCTGCCAATGTGCTCGCCGGGCATCAAGGTGGCGAGGCGGAGTACGACGCCCTGTTTGATGCCGCGATGGCGGCAGCGCAGGTCGGGATTTTCATCCATCAGGATGGCCGTTTCAAATATGCCAACGCTCATTTGCTCCAGTTGATCGGCTATTCGGCCGATGAACTGATTGACCGGATGGGGCCGCTTGATCTGCTGGTGCCGGGTGAGCAGGCGCTTTTCCTGCAGCACCTTGCTGAGGAGACTGCGGGCATCTCCAGCCATCAATACGAACTTTCGCTTCGTCACAAGGATGGCGAATCGATTCCTGTCAGCCTGCTGGGGCGATCCACCCGGTTCAATGGCCGGACGGCATCGGTCGCCAGTGTCCTCAATATTTCAGCCCAGCGCGCGGCTGAAAGGCAGGCGCGGGAGCTGGCTGATTTCGATGCGCTGACCGGCTTGCCGAACCGTCGTCTGCTGGCCGACCGGATGGTTCAGTTGCTTGCTGTCGCCGAGCGCGAGCAAGGGGCTGCGGCGCTGATTTTTCTCGATCTCGACCATTTCAAGCGGATCAATGATTCCCTGGGGCACAGCCTGGGCGATGAGCTGCTTTGCGCGGTTGCCCAGCGTTTGTCGACTGTCGTCCGGCGGGTCGATACGCTGGCCCGCCTGGGCGGCGATGAGTTCGTCTTTGCGTTGCCATCGACCCATTCCGGGGCTGCGGCCGAAATTGCCCGGCGTCTGGTCGAAGTCTGCAATGAGCCCTTTTTTGTCGGTGGGCACGAGTTGACCGTGACAGCCTCGCTGGGCATCAGCCTTTATCCGCAAGATGGAAAAGATGCCGAAACCCTGCTCAAGAACGCCGATACAGCGATGTACAAGGCCAAGGAGCAAGGGCGTAACGCCTTTCAGTTCTACGCCAGCGCAATGAACACGGCGATGCTGGAGCGTTTGCTGATCGAGAGCGATCTGCGGCGGGCGCTTCGCCTGAATGAATTCACGCTGGATTACCAGCCGCTGGTCAGCCTGCAGAGCGGATTGATCGTCGGTGTTGAAGCGCTGGTTCGTTGGCGGCATCCGGAACTCGGCATCATCATGCCGGACAGCTTCATTCAGGTGGCCGAAGAAACCGGGATGATCAACCGGCTGGGGGATTGGGTGCTCGGTGAAGCTTGCCGCCAGGCGCAGGCTTGGTGCGATGCCGGTTTGCCGCAGATGATTGTCGCGGTCAACGTTGCGCCGGTGCAGTTTCGCCAAGCCGGTTTTGTCGAGGCGGTGGCCGGTGCGCTGGCTGCCAGCGGGCTGGAGGCCGGCTTGCTTGAACTGGAGGTGACTGAGCGGACGGTGATGCATGATGCCGAAATCCATCTCGGTACCTTGTCGTCGCTCAACCGGATGGGGGTGGAGCTTTCGCTCGACGATTTCGGCACCGGCTATTCATCGCTGGCTTACCTGAAACGTTTCCCGGTCGGTAAATTGAAGATTGACCGTTCCTTCATCCGCGATCTGGAAAGCGATCCGGATGACCGGGCCATTGCCTCGACCATCATCAGCATGGGGCGTAATCTGCGTCTGACTGTGTTGGCCGAAGGGGTGGAGAATGCACAACAACTTGCCCTGTTGCGCGATATGGGCTGCGATATGGTCCAGGGCTATTATTTCAGCCGGCCGCTGCCTGCCGGTGAGATGACTGCGTTGCTGCGTCAGCAACCGTTTTTGAACAAGGAGTAAAGCATGGAAGAAACGTTGATCAAGGTCGGCGGCATGAGTTGCCAGGGTTGCGTCAAAAATATCAATCAGCTGTTGCTGGCCATGCCAGGGGTGAATTCAGCCGATGTGTCGCTTGAGGCAGGGGAGGCGAAAGTTGTTTTCGACCCGGCAAAAATCCAGCGCCTTGCCTTGCTTGAAGCCATCGAGGACGCCGGCTTCGATGCCGAATAATCCATTTTGAACATTCGTAACGAGAAACCAGCCGTGTCAGACGAAAAACCCAGACTTACCCAACTTTCCCACGGCGGCGGCTGTGGCTGCAAGATTGCACCGGCCGTGCTCCAGAAAATCCTGGCCGGCATGCCGCCAGGCATCGTCCCGCCCCAGTTGCTGGTCGGTACCGAAACCAGCGACGATGCTGCGGTCTACCAGATCAATGCACAACAAGCGATTGTCGCAACGACGGATTTCTTCATGCCTATCGTCGACGATCCCTTCGATTTTGGCCGCATCGCTGCGACCAACGCCATTTCGGATGTCTACGCGATGGGAGGCACGCCGCTTTTCGCACTGGCGCTGGTCGGCATGCCGGTCAATGTCCTGCCGCTCGAAACCATCGGCCAGATTCTTGCCGGGGGCGATGCGGTGTGTCGTGCGGCAGGGATCCCGATCGCCGGTGGCCACACCATCGATTCGGTTGAGCCGATTTACGGTCTGGTTGCCATCGGTCTGGTCAATCCGGATCATCTCAAGCGCAATTCCGGAGCCAAGGCCGGGGACAAGCTGATTCTCGGCAAGCCGATCGGTGTCGGTACCTACAGCGCCGCGCTCAAGAAGGACAAGCTTCATCCGGGCGATTACGCCGCCATGGTGGCCAGTACCACGCAACTCAATACGCCGGGGCCGGTCCTCGCCTGTCTGGACGGCGTGCATGCCGTGACCGATGTCACCGGATTCGGCTTGCTGGGGCATTTGCTCGAAGTCTGCAAAGGCAGCAAGTTGCGCGGCAAAGTCAAATTTACCGATATTCCGCTCTTGCCCAGGGCGCAGGAGTTCGCCGAGGCCGGTGTGATTACCGGTGCTTCCGGGCGCAACTGGGCGAGTTACGGACAGGATATCGTCTTCGATCAGGCCTTGGGTGACACTGCCCGCCACCTGCTGACCGATCCACAAACCTCCGGTGGGCTGCTCGTTGCCTGCGCTCCCGATACCGTCACGGAAGTGTTGTCGATCTTCCTGCAGCAAGGCTTCAGCCATGTTTCGGTGATCGGCGAAGTGCAGGAGGGGCAACCGGGTATCGAGGTGTATTGAGCGTCTTCCACGCTGTTCCTGCGGGTCGGTCTTGAGCTTTTTTTACAAATGAGATACATTCTCGTTTCTATTTATGAACTAGCCAGCCAATTCTGCACAGCCAGCCAGGTTCTCAAAGAAACTGTTTGAGCCTGTCCGGTATTTTTCCAGCAGGGTAGTCCACTGACTGCCCTGCTGCGGTCGACCGATTCTCAAACGCAGAATTCGGCAAGCCAGCCTTTCGCCAGCCAGCCGCCTCAATGACTCGCTAAAGGACTGTCCGTGAAAAAAACCAAGTTGCTCGCCCGGGAAAAAGCCGGGCCTTTGTCTTCAACTCCCTGTTCGACTGATCGCTCCAGCCCGGTTTTGCCGCTGGGGGCCGCCATGTTCGTCGGTCTGATGGGGGTCACAGGGGTGGCTGTCGCCCAGGAAGCGACACTTGCCCCGGTGACCGTCAAAGCCAATGCCGAGCAGCAGGATGGCTATCGGGCCAGCAAGACCCGTGTCGGCAAGGTGGTTCAGGACCCGCACGATGTGCCGCAAGCAATCACGACGATTACCCGTTCGCTGATGGAGGAGCAGGAAGCCAATTCGTTGCGCGAAGCGTTGCGTAATGTCTCCGGTCTTTCGTTCAATGCTGCGGAAGGCGGTCGTTCGGGCGACAACATGATGTTGCGCGGTTTTTATACCTTCGGCGACATGCACCTCGACGGTATTCGCGACACGGCGCAGTACGACCGTGAGGTATTCAACCTGGAGCAGGTCGATGTGCTGCGCGGTGCGGCCGCCATGCTGTTTGGCCGCGGTCAGGCCGGCGGTGTGATCAACCAGGTCAGCAAGACCCCGATGCTTTACGGTATTAACAAGGTCAGCGCCGGTTTCGGTACCGATGGTTTCTTCGAAACCAAGGCCGACCTGAATCAGCGGATCGGCGAAACAACCGCGTTGCGCCTCAATCTGATGAATCGTGACGAAGGTAGTTCGCGCTCCAACCCGGTGACCGGGACGACGCCGGAAATCCATCGGCAGGGCATTGCCCCGAGCATCGCCTTTGGCCTGGGTACGCAGCATGAACTGACCTTGAGCCATTTCTGGTTGCAGACCAATGATCGTCCGGATTATGGCGTGCCCTTCAACGGTCAGGCCAAGAAGCCCGAATCCAACTACGGCAAGTCGGGGGCTTACTGGGGTGTCAGCGGTCAGTTCGATGAAAGCCAGACCAATGTCACGACCCTGAACTACCTGTTCAAGATTTCGCCCGATACGCAATGGCGCACCGTCATGCGTGCCGCAAATTACAAGCGCTCCTACTGGGCTGGCGCGCCGCAGAATGGTGCTCCATCGGTTAACGGCGGCAGTGCAAAAACGCGTGAATTCGATACCGACAACTTTGTCATCCAGAGCGATTTCAATACTGCATTCAATATCTTCGGCATGCGTAACGAACTCGTTACCGGCGTGGAGTATCTGAAGGAAGATTCAAAGCGCTGGGCTTTGCGTAATCTCGGGACGGCAGCCAATCCGGTGTACAAGTCCGGTCATTACACCTCTGCCTCGCCGAATACCTATAACGGCGATACCTACAGTGCTTATGTCCAGGATACGCTCGAATTTGTCCGTGACTGGAAGTTGACCGCAGGTATCCGCCGCGATGAAATGCGTTCCGGTTATCAATCGGTCAGCAATACCGGCGTGGTCAGCAACTTCAGCGGTGATTTCGGCGAAAACAGCTACCGTACCGGCCTCTCGTGGCAGCCTTCGGCGGCGCAGCACTACTACCTCGGCTGGAGCGATTCGTTCAGCCCGACGGCCGATCTCTACCAACTGTCGGGTAACCAGTATCCAGCCGAACGTTCCAAGGTGACGGAAATTGGCGCCAAGTGGTTGTTGCTTGACGGCAACCTGGCTTTCCGCACGGCTCTCTACACGGCGACCAAAAACTGGGAGCGCAACACCGATCTGGAATCCACTTCTTCGATCCTGACCAAGAAACGTCAGTCGGATGGTCTGGAGCTGGAACTGGCTGGCCGGATTACCGATAAGTGGGAGGTTTTCAGCGGTTTGTCGTTGATCGATGCTGAAATTCTTGAGGTTGCACCGACGACTGGCAATGCGAACTTCATCGGCCACAATGCCCGTAATACGCCGAAGCAAACGTTCAATTTGTGGTCCACCTATCAGTTGCCGATGGGCTTCAAGGTGGGTGGCGGCATGGAGTACAAGAGCAAACGCTACGGCGGTGCCCCGACCGGCAACAGCGCAACGACGCCGTTCAACCCGAACTTCGTGCCGTCCTATACGCGCTGGGATGCCATGGTGGCTTATGAACAGCCGAAGTACACGATCAAGCTCAACATCCAGAATGTCTTCGACACGCTGTATTACGACGCGATCTACGACAACGGTGGCTTCACTTATGTTGGCCAGCCGCGCCGCTTCATCCTGAGCACGGAATACAAGTTCTAAGACTCGTCTGACCCAACGCCTCCGACCGTAAAGTCGGAGGCGTCTTTGCTTGAGGAAGCGATGCTGATCACTATCGATGACGTTTTGACCCCGGAAGAGCTGTCGACCGCGAAATCGCTGCTGGCACAATCGACTTGGGCGGATGGGCAAATAACCGCTGGCTTGCAGGCGGCCAAAGCCAAGAACAATGAGCAACTGGCCGAAAACGCAACGCATCTGCCGGCCTTGCGCCGTCTGGTGCTGGGCGCACTGAACCGCAATGCGACTTTTTTCACGGCGGCGCTGCCGCTGAAAATACTGCCGCCATTCTTCAATCGCTACAGCGGTGACAGCAACTACTACGGCTTCCATACCGACAACGCCATGCGCCAGATGCCGGACGGCAGCGGCTATGTCCGGGCCGATGTTTCGGCCACACTGTTTCTTTCCGAACCCGACGAATACGAAGGCGGCCTGCTGACCATTGAAGACACCTTCGGCAAGCACGGCCTGAAGCTCAAGGCGGGCAGCATGGTCGTCTATCCCTCGACCTCGATCCACGAAGTGGCACCCGTTACCGCGGGCGAGCGCGTCGCCTGCTTCATGTTCATGCAGAGCATGGTGCGCGACCCCGGTCAGCGCCGCATGCTGTTCGATATGGACATGGCGCTGCTCAGCCTGCGCGAGACGCAAGGCGACAGCGAGCCCGTCGTCCGTCTGACCGGCTGCTACCACAATCTGCTGCGTCGCTGGGCTGACAGCTGATGTTCCAGGCGCCGTTGCTCGACGGCATTCCGCGCGACATCGTTGCGCTGGCCGACTATGAAGCCTACGCCCGTCGCCGGCTTGACGATAATGCCTGGGCTTACCTCGATGGTGCGGCAGCCGATGAGCTGACGCAGGCCTGGAACCGCGCCGCCTTCGATCGCCGTGCCTTGCTGCCGCGGGTGATGGCCGATGTCGCTGGCGGGCATTGCCGGACGACGCTGCTTGGCCGCGAACTGCCGAGTCCGGTGCTGCTGGCGCCGGTTGCCTGGCAAAAACTGTTTCATCCGGATGGCGAGTTGGCAACCGCCTATGCCGCCTCGGCGCTGGGTGCCGGCATGGTGCTCAGCACGCTGGCCAGCTGCCAGATCGAGGATGTGGCTGCCGCAGCCCGGCGGGGCGGCGATGGGCCGCGCTGGTTCCAGCTTTACCTGCAACCAGAACGCAGCCTGAATGCCGAGTTGGTGCAGCGGGCCGAAGCCGCCGGCTACGAAGCCATTGTTTTTACGGTCGATGCGCCCTTGCACGGCATACGCAATCGCGAACAGCGTGTTGGTTTCCAACTGCCGCCTGGCATTGAGGCCGTAAACCTGCGTCGACCGCAGCAGGCCGACGATGTTGAAGGCATGGCCCGGCGTCGGCGTTCAGATGCTGAAAAGCGGGCGCAGCGCGGCCCCAGTACTGTGTTCGATGACTTGATGCCGCATGCGCCGACCTGGCGTGATCTTGAATGGCTGCTGGCGACGACCCGCTTGCCGGTCATCGTCAAGGGCATCCTGCATCCGGACGATGCCGTCCGCGCGGTCGATCTCGGGGCTGCCGGCATCGTTGTCTCGAACCATGGCGGCCGCACGCTCGATACCTTGCCGGCCAGCCTCGATGCCTTGCCGGCCATTGCCGAGCGTCTGCTCGGTCGCGTCCCCATCCTGCTCGATGGCGGCATCCGGCGCGGTACCGATATTTTCAAGGCCATTGCCCTCGGGGCATCGGCCGTCATGATTGGCCGTCCCTATATCCACGCGCTGGCGGCTGCCGGCCCGCTGGGTGTCGCCCACGTCCTGCGCCTGTTGCAGGATGAGCTCGAAGCCTGCATGGCCTTGTGCGGCGTGGCCAGCCTCAGCCAGATTTCTACCGATTATTTAAAAGCACCTTCTTTCAGGAGAACCGACCCATGAACAAGAAAATGACCTTGATTGCCCTGTTGCTGGCAACGACCGGCTTTGCCGCCCAGGCTCAGGAAAAGGTTTTGAACCTCTATTCAGCCCGCCACTATCAGACCGACGAAAAGCTCTACGACAACTTCACCAAGCAGACCGGCATCAAGATCAACCGGATCGAAGGCAAGGAAGAGGAATTGATGGAGCGTATCCGCAACGAAGGTGCCAACAGCCCGGCGGATGTGTTTATCACGGTCGACGCCGCCAGATTGGCCAAAAGCGATGAGTTGGGGCTGTTCGCACCAGTCAAGTCGAAGCTGCTCGAATCGCGGATTCCAGCCCATTTGCGCAGCGATACCTGGTTTGCCTTTTCGACCCGGGCGCGCGTCATCATCTATAACCGCAATGTACTCAAGGCAGAGGATGTCGCCACGTACGAGTCGCTGGCCGATCCGAAACTGAAGGGCAAACTGTGCAGCCGCTCCGGTTCGCACCCCTATAACCTGTCCCTGGTTTCTTCCTTGATCGCCCACGATGGCGAAGCCAAGACCGAGGAGTGGGCCAAGGGCGTTGTCGCTAACTTTGCCCGTGCGCCGAAGGGTGGCGATACTGATCAGATCAAGTCGGTGGCGGCCGGTGAGTGCGGCGTGGCCGTTTCCAATACCTATTACCTGGCCCGTCTGATTCGTTCCGACAAGGTGGACGAGCGCCGGATGATGGAACGGGTCGGCATCGTCTGGCCGAATCAGGCCGGGCATGGCGCGCACATCAATATTTCCGGTGGCGGCATGGTCAAGACGGCGAAGAATCAGGAAGCCGCCGTCAAGTTCCTGGAGTACCTGGCCAGCGACGATGCCCAGCGTTATTTCGCCGATGGCAACAATGAGTGGCCGGTCGTGGCCAGCGTCCAGACCAATAATCCGGCGCTTGATGCGATGGGCAAGTTCAAGGCCGACACCCTGCCGATCAGTGCCCTTGCAAAGCATGTTGCAACGGCGCAAAAGCTGCTTGACCGAGCCGCCTACCGTTAATTACAAGGAGCAGCCGGCAAGTGCCGGCTGTTGCTGTTGAACCTGTTTATCGTGGAATGAAAATGAATCGTCGTCACATGCTGCTGGCCCTGCTGGGCATGGCTGCTTTGCCTAAATTGTCGCTGGCTGCGTCGGCCATCCAGCAAGCAACGCTAGGTGCAGCCTGGCGCGGGCCGAACAAGAACGACCCGTATTTTGCCGGTGCGCTGCGGGCTGACTGGGATCGCAAGAAAATTGATATCGCCTACGCCGTGCCTTTGCCAACCCGTCCGCATGGCTTGCTGCCCGAACCTGACGGCGGCCTGCTCGTGGTCGGCGCTCGGCCGGGTGGCTGGATATTGCGCTGCGACGCAGATGGCAAGATTGTCCAGCAAATCGACATGGCTGAAGAAAGCGCCTCCGTTCGTCTGAACGGCCACGCCGTTGTCTCGGCCAACGGCAACTTGCTCTACACGACGGAAACAAATCTGACGACCGGGCAAGGGAAAATTGGCGTTCGTGAGCTCAAGACGCTGAAGAAAGTCGCCGAGTGGGAAACCCGTGGTATCGATCCACATCAACTGCTGCTCGATCATCAAGGCAATCTGATCGTTGCCAACGGCGGTGTGCCGCGGACCTCGGCAGATAAAAAATACGACCTGCACCGGATGGACCCGTCATTGGTCCGCATCGATCAGCGCAACGGCCAGTTGTTGCGCCAGTGGCGTCTTGATGATCCGAGGCTCAGTTTGCGTCACCTGGCCTGGAGCCATGCGCCGCTTGATGCCGACGCCTATCTCGGGATTGCCATCCAGGCTGAGCACGACGATGCCGGCAAACGTTCTTCTGCCCCGATTCTGGCCGTTCTTGAGGGTGATGAACTGAGCGTGCCGACGCGTGCCAATGATGGTTTTGGCTATGCGGGCGATATAACGGCGGCCTATAACGGCGGCTTTGCCTTGTCGAGCAATCAGGCAGGGTTGGCTCAGTTGTGGCATCCGGCGACGCCCGACAAGCTGACGCACATCGTCGAGCTTGAAGAGGCCTATGCCCTGGCCGGCTGGAATGGTCCGGGCAAGGGTGGGGGCGTGCTGGTTGCGACGGGGCTGGGTCTGGTTCGCTGGCATCCGACTGCCAAGGCAGCGCTGTTGCCATGGCCGAAGCCAATGGCGCTGGATAATCACTGGGTCTTGCTCAACGAAGCATGATCGGCGTGCGATGGGTGCCTTGCCAGCAAGGTGCCCGTGGGCCAAATTGGCGGTAACGCCAAGACGTTTTGTTTCAGATTGGCTGAATGGGTCGCCGGGCGGTGTATTTGCCGGGAAAGACGTCAACTCAGGCTGTTTTGCGCATCGCCTTGCCGGGTTTTTTCTGGTTGCCGTTTGCTTCCTGCAGGCAGTCGTGGGCGCATGAGGCGCAGCGACCGCAGTCGCGGGTCACACCAAGGTCGCGCCGCAGGTCTTTCAGGGTTCTGGCCCCGCCTTGCGCGGCTTCACGAATCTGGCGATCGGTCACTGCGTGGCAAACACAGACGTACATGGCATCAATTCCGAAGAAAGATTAAACAATGAGAACCATTCGCATTGTATATAAATGCGAATGAATGTCAATTGTGTTTCGTTGGCTTTAAGTTGTTTTGGAGTTATTCGAGCTCGGCCGTATCGGGTGTGCTCAGTCGATTGATGTTTTCAGCAAGCGATCTGGCCAGGCTTGATGCTCCAGTATTTTTCATGAAGATGCATGGCTTGCCAGTCCGCTTGCACTGTTCCTTGACCCGCCAGTAAGCGTTGTGGCTGATGCAGCCGGCTTGGCAGATGACCAGATCGGCCGCGGCCAGTGCGCCATCGATCCGGTGCAGGCTTTCTTCAAGGCCGCCATCGTGGTGCAGAAAGCGTCCACCATGCTGCTCAATGATGCCGCGGTAGGCCTCGATCGATCCTGCCCGCCCGCCGACGCACAGCACATTTTTGCCATCCAGCCGTTCGTGGCTGGCCAGTTGGGTGAGATCGCAGGCCGGTACGGCGGGTTTTTCATCCATCTCGATGTCGGGCAACCCATTCTGGCCATTTCGGCGCAGTGCGTTGTTTTCCATTTCGAGCCGGGCGGCATGGGCGGAAATGGCCAGTGCGCGCGCTTCTGCATCACTGGCTCGACGGGCCAGCGCCTGCCTGTTCTTGAGTTCGGGAATGCTGCTGCGCAGGGTGTCCAGCTCGCCTGCCTGACGCGCCAGGCAGGCGTCCTTGCCGGCAAGTTCGATGCGTAATTCGCTGATGCACTGTTCCTGGCGTTGTGCTTCGCGCAAGCGTTCTTCGCGGATCTGGGCAATTTCCTGACGGGCGAGCATGACCTGGCGTTCGAGCTCCAGATTTTCTTGCTGCAGTTTGGCGAACGCTTTCAAGTCGGTCCTGGTGCCGGTCCCGATCTGGTGCTGAAGCATGTGGATGTCGCCATAAATTTCCTGCTCAAGTGCTTTGTCACAGGACGGATGCGACCATGTCGCCCAGAGAGCGGCAGGAATGGCCGTTCCGATCCGCCGACTTTCCTGCCAGAGTTGTCGAAGGCTCGGCGTATCCCTGGCGGCGGCAAAGCGACGGATGTCCGTCTGATAGCGGCGTTCCAGTGTTTTGTAGAGCAGTTCAGCGAGCGGAGTCCGATGCTCGCAGGCACCGACGGCACTTGTGTGCAAAACGAAATCGCTGGTGTCACCCGGAAAGTGCATCACTTTTTTCATCAGGCTGCGCAGTTCATCAACGGCAAAGCAGACACCAATGATCGGGCAGTGGAATTTGTGCGAAATTTCCCACAGGCGTCGGCGTCGCGAACCTCTTGCGAGCTGTTCGCTGGCTTCGGGCAAACTGAAGTCAAATGGCTTGGGCAAGCCGGGAAATGCCGGGGCGGCGGGAAGGCTGCCGCCAGCGACGTGGAAAGGGAATTGTTTGGGCATGGCCTGATCCGGTTGGCTGGCTGGCTAACCCGTTCGGGCGTGGCTGGCTGATGGGCAAATGAAGCGTGTTGCGGTCTACTTGAAAAATCCGGGATTTTTGCTGCTCTGACTCAAGCGGATGCTGGCCCGGTCACACAAGGCCCGGGTTGCTTCGTCCAGGTCGCTGGCATCCGAAATGCATTCGAGCAAACGGGCGGCCTGACTGGCGGCATGGGGGCAGGCGGTTTCCGAATGATGGAGCAGGAGGCTTAATGCGCCGGCCCACAGTTCTGTTTTTGGCATGCTCGACTCCTTGCTTAAAGCCAGTTATGCGCAGACATCAAGACCCACAGGACAAATCCGGCAAACGACAAGTTCAGGATGCTGCTCATGACATTTTCCTATACAAGAATTGTTCTCATTGTATAGGTGGGATGCAGTCGTTGTAAATAGGAATTATTCCTATTTATGGCTCGGTTTTCGAGCTTGGTGCCTGTGCTGCACGAAAGAGGTACCGCCGTTTATTGTCGGGCGGCAGTTTCAAGCCAGCGCAGCAGCGTGGCAAAAAGGATGTCGGGATCAACCGGCTTGGCAATGAAGTCATCCATCCCGGCTGACAGACAGGCTTGGCGGTGATCTTCGAAGGCATTGGCGGTCATCGCCAGAATCGGTGTTTTGCTGTTGCGTGGCTGCGTCCGAATCAACCGGGTGGCCTCCAGACCATCCATTTCCGGCATTTGCATGTCCATCAGGATGATCTCGAAACGGCCATTTTCGGCCTGGGCGACGGCTTCACGTCCGTTATTGGCGATGTTGACCGAGAAGCCAAGCACGTCCTGCAACAGTTCTTTGGCGACTTCCTGATTGATCAGGTCGTCCTCGGCCAGCAGGATGTGCGTGCCGGGGAAACGGGATTTCAGAATGCCTTCCGCATCGATCAAGGGATGTGGACTCCCTGCCGTAGGCTGCGCACTGGCCTCCAGTTTGCCCAGCGGAACAGAAAAACGGAACGAACTGCCGCAATCCGGGGTGCTTGTAACGTTGATTTCACCGCCCATCAGTTGCACAACCCGTTTGCTGATTGCCAGACCGAGTCCGGTGCCGCCGTATTTGCGGGTGGTTGAATCATCGGCCTGCTCGAAGGGATTGAATAGCCGGGCAATCGCTTCCTTCGAAATGCCAATCCCGGTATCCCTGATTTCAAAGCTGACAAGAAGCTGGTCGTCGATTTCTTCCTGCACGGTAACGATGATCGAAATACTGCCGCGTTCGGTGAACTTGATCGCATTCCCGACCAGGTTGAGCAGTACTTGCTGGATGCGAAGCGAGTCGCCCCGGAGTACGCGATTGGCCAGATCGGGCTCGATCTGTTTGTTCAGAACCAAGCCCTTGGCCCCGATCCGGTCTATCGAAAGACTGTCGATGTTGCTCAGGATGGTACCCAGGCGGAATTCTGTTTTTTCCAGAACCAGGTGATCGGCCTCGATCTTGGACAAGTCAAGAATGTCGTTGAGCAAATGCAGCAGATGATTGGCCGACATGCCGATCTTGCCGAGTCGTTCGCCCTGCGCCTGGTCGTGATTGTTGCGACTGACGATGTGGGTCAGGCCGATGATCGCATTCATCGGCGTGCGCAATTCGTGGCTCATGTTGGCCAGGAAGGTGCTCTTGGCGCGGTTGGCCATTTCTGCGCTTTCCTTGGCTTTCGACAGGTCGGTGGTCCGTTGTTCGACCAGTTCTTCAAGGTGGTTTCGATGACTGATTAGTTCAAGCTCAGCCTGCCGGCGAAGGGTGATGTCTTCACCGGACGACAGCGTGCCGACGATCTGGCCGGAAGCATCCCTGAGCAGCGTATTGCTCCAGTGGATCAGGCGCAGTTCGCCCCGGCTGTTGATGATCTGGTTCTCATGGTTTTCAGGAATGTCGGTGTCACCGGCAATCATCCCGGCAAACAGGCAGCACACCTCCTGCACTCTCTCGGGAGGCAGGAAATTCTCGAACCAGTTCATGCCGAGCAACTCTGCACTGGGGCGGCCGATGATTTCCGCCCCTTTTCGATTGATCATGGCAATCCTGCCCTGCGTATCGAGTGCAAGCAGCATGACCATGGCAATGTCCAGATAATGCTGGGCCAGATCACGCTCCTGAGCCAGTGCGGCGGTTCTGGCCGCGACGTCCGCTTCGAGCAGCATGTGCGATTGCTGGATGCGGTCGGCCATGCTGTTGAAGGTGTCGGCCAGTTGTACCGTTTCCGCACTCTTGCCCGATTCCATACGGACATCCAGTTGTCCCTGGCCCAGCTGCTCGGCGTTGGCGGCCAGCGTTTCCAGCGGCAAGGTCAGCCGGCGGGCGGCCAGCACGACAAGCACCAGGGCCAGTACGGCAAGCAGTGTTCCGAGCGTGAGCAGGTGGTGTGCCTGGATATTCAGCGAGGTCAGGGCGGAGTCGACCGTTTGCAAATGCACCAGACTCCAGCTTTGAGCCCCGCTCAGCGGGATGTGGCGGTAGACCGTGATGAATGATTGGCCAAAGGGATCCTGTTCAATCAGCGAGCCTTCAAAACCGCTGGCAATCATGGTGCCCGGCCGGTAGTTGTCGTAGGCCGGATTGTTCGACGGGTGGCGTGCCAGCTGACGGCCGGTGTTGTCGAACAGCAGGGTCGTGCCGGGATGGCTGGCGTGTACGCCCTGAATGAGAAGATAAGGGGTATCGAGTATGGCAATGACAATGCCGACCAGGCGGTCATGCTCATCAGAGTTGTGGACCTGGCGGAGAATGGCCAGGCTGGGCCGGTCGGAATAATTGACTTGCTCGATCAACTCCGTCACGCCAGGCCGTGAGGCGCGCTCGATCAATGCTTCGCGCGCAAAGCGCTGGCCGACCTCGTTGGTTTTTGACGAGGCACGAATTCTCATGGAGCTCGGGTCGACCAGGGAGATTTGCAGGTAACGATCTGGATAGGCACGCTGAAGACGTTCAAAAACCCGTTCCAGATTCTGTTGCAACTCACTTTCGACCTTGCCTGAAGTCGTGGCGAGCTGGGTTTCCAGTGTCCGGCTTTCGGCCAGCACAAGAATGTCGCCCCGGCGCTCGTTGATCGATTGCGAAAAATATTCGCGTTGTTGATCGGCCGAGGCTTCGAGCAGTCGCGATGATTCAGCCAGTTTTTGTTCGCTCGCCCCTTGCAGGCTGATCAGTGGCAGACCGTTGAACCACAGCGCAAACAGAATGCCGAGGACGAGCAGAAAAAGTCCGCAAAAGTAGATCGAAATTCGTGTCGAGAATCGGAAGGGTACCGATTGCATGGGCTTACTCGGCATAGTCGAATTGTTTGGTCTGGTACTTGCGCTGATCGGACATGACACGTTCAAGGCCATCGTAGTTCAGTGCCGTAACCACCTTTTCCCAATCTCCGTGTTTGGGAATCTTGTTTTTGCCTTGGAGGAAAGTGAATTCACTACGCAGGACAGGTGGTGAGCCGGGCGATGAAATAATGGTCGGTGCCGAGGGAACGTTCAGTATTTCGCGGCGGGTGATGGCCACGATCTGGCTGATCGGCAGCGTGGCCGGTTTGCCCGAGAATTTCTCGACATCGGCGATGGCCCACCGGGCGGCCAGTTCGGTATTTTTCTGGCTGCGTCGCATCCACTCGATGGATCGGACAAAGCCGGCTACCAGAACACGGGCGGCCTCAGGGTCATGTTTTTCGAAACTGCGACTGATCACGAAGTAGTCCGAACTCAGACCACGAAACACGATCCGGTGCTTGTCATTCTGGCTGAGTGCAATTGACGGTGCCGGCTCCCAGGCAGCAAATGCGTCGATTTCGCCGCGCGCTAGCGCATTCGGCATGTCATCGACCCGCATCGGGACGAGCGTGACATCGTTTTCCGTCAATTTGGTCGACGCCAGCCCCTGCAGCAAGGTGTGATGGGCGCTGGAATTCTCGACATAGCCAATGCGTTTGCCGGCCAGATTGCGCACCTGGATTTCACCTTTGGCAACAATCGAGGTGGATGTTTGCTTGACCAGGCCGACAATCAGCACGTCACCGGTTGCTGCACTCAGAATGGTCGGGACATCGCCGAGCAAGCCGGCTTCAAGGCGTTGGTCGGCGAGCAGTGAAAGCATGTCCGCGCCGCGTTGAAAGGGGTGAGCCTTGAGCGGGTGCCCCAGTTTGGCGAGTTGCTCGGTCATCAGCCGGTCTCGGCTCATGACGGCACTGATCAGGCCGGAAGGGTAGCCGAGCGGCTGAATTCCCAGATCCAGAGGGGGCGAAGTGGGGCTTAGCCCGTAGCGATCGAAATAGGCTTCGGCCAGCACTTGTCCGGCCGGCAGGAGCAGTGCTGCGGTCAACAGCGCACCTGTACTGAAAAATCGCCAGCGAAAATCAGCCTTCATCAAGCGGTCTCCACATTATCGATTGCGTAACGATTTGAATAATCGTTATGTCATGTTAGTCGAAAAATGTGGAGACCACAGCTTGTTTCACTGCAGACGGCGAATCAGTCGCCGCCGGCTTCCATGTGGGCTTGAAGATAATTGGGCAGCGTCACGTTGGCGATCAGGCTGTGTTGCGTTTCCAGCCAGTCGATTGCTTCTTCGCTGTGCTCAAGCAATTCTTCCAGCAAGTCCCGGCTGACATAGTCCTGCAGGCTTTCGCAGAGAGCAATGGCATCGATCAGCAGCGGACGCTGGATATCGCGTTCGTAATTCAGATCGCCTTGCAAGCATTCGACGACATGTTCTCCAATCATCAGCTTGCCGAGGTTTTGCAGATTGGGCAGGCCTTCGAGGAAAAGAATGCGTTCGATGACTTCGTCGGCTTCCTTCATGACGCGAATCGACTGTTTGTACTGGTAATCATTGAGCTTTTCCAGCCCCCAGTTGCGGAACATGCGAGCGTGCAGAAAATATTGGTTGATCGCGGTCAACTCGTTTTTCAGCACCTTATTCAGGATCTCGATGACTTTCTTGTCGCCTTTCATCGTGTTGCTCCTTAAGCCGGGGTGCCGGAATTCATCTGGCTCTGCTGGTAATTCTGCAGACCCACCAGTTCGATCAGTCGAATCTGTTTTTCAAGGTAATAGGCGTGATCCATCTCGGTATCTTCGAGCTGGATGGCAAGCATGTCGCGGGTCACGTAATCCTGGGCCTTTTCACAGGCCGCCATGGCTTTTTTCAGTTCGCCAACCACCTTGTATTCGACGGCAAGGTCGGACTTCAGCATGTCCGGCACCGTCTTGCCGACCTTCAGCGCGTCGCGCTTGGCCAGGTTGGGCGTGCCTTCGAGGAACAGGATGCGCTGGATCAGCGCCCGGGCGTGCTGGCGTTCATGGTCCGACTCATGGAGTGATTTTTCGGCCAGGTGGGCCAGACCGAAGTCGGCATACATTTCGCCGTGAATCAAATATTGATCAACTGCGGTCAGCTCTCCGGCCAGCAGGTTGTTCAGGATGTCGATGATTTTTTTGTCGCCCTTCATGGCATTCTCCGTAAATGGGTGGAACTTATGGCTGGCTGGTAAATTCAACTGGCTTGCCCGGAGGGCTATTCTAGGTGGTGGGGAGAACCTTTTCCACCCAGATGTGTCTTGCGACAGCGTGTTCCAGTGCTAGTTCCACTTCATCCGCCAAAATAACCGTCATCGGCCGCTGTTGCAAAACCCGCAGCGGGCGGTTTTCGGCCAGGCCGTAGGCGGTCAGTTGTTCGCGCTGGAGCGGGTCGATTTCGTCGCCGAGCGCGGCCAGGCGGACTTCGCTGCCGGCGGGAATGAAAGCGAGCGGCAGGCGGGCTTCGTGTTTGGGTGACATGCTCAGCTCCAGAGGGCGCGCAGCGCGATGTTGAACAGGCCGCCGATGAAGAAGGCGAAGGGCACGATCAGGCCGACCATGAGCAGCGCCGTCTTGGTACCTTGCTCCTTGACCATCATCATCAGGCTGGCAAAGCATGGGATGAACAGCGTGATGGTGATCATGCCGACCACGGCCTGGATCGGCGACAGGCTGTGGGCCATCGCGAACAGGCCGGTAGCGCCGAAGTCGCGGCGCAGGAAACCCATGACGAAGGCGGCCGAGGCTTCCTTGGGCAAGCCGAGCCAGCCGGTGACGAGCGGTTCGCCGGCTTCGATGATGGCGGGCAGGGCGCCGGTCTTGTCGAGCCCGTACATGATGAAGGTGCCGAGCAGGAAGAGCGGGATGACTTCGATCAGGTACCACTTGAGCCGGCCGCCGGTTTTTTTCAGCACATTGCCAAGGATCGGCAGGCGCATTGGCGGCAATTCGGTGACCAGCGGAATGCGCCGGCCGGGGATCAGCCGGGCGGCGAGGAAGCCGGCCAGCAGCAGGACGCCGACCATGGCCAGGGCCCAGATCAGCACGGCCGTGAAGGAGACGCCGCCCAACATGCCGAGGACGACGCCCAACTGGGCCGAGCACGGGATGGCGAGGGCGAGCAGGAAGATGGTGATCAGCCGTTCGCGCGGCGAATGCAGGATGCGTGTCGTCAGTGTCGCCATCGTTACGCAGCCGAGGCCGAGCACCATCGGCAGCACGGCGCGGCCGTTGAGGCCGATCAGCGCGAACAGGCGGTTGGCGATCACCGTCAGGCGTGGCAGGTAGCCGGAGTCTTCGAGTACGCCGAAGGCGAAGAAGAAGGTGGTGACGATGGGCAGGATCAGCGCCAGCGCGTAGGTCATGCCCATCGTCCACAGGCCGTACTGGCCGACCAGCAATTCCTGCAACCAGGGGAGGTCGACCGCAGCGGTGACGAAATGCGTGAAGGCCGGGTTCAGGATGCCTTCGAAGAGATCCTCTTCCATCAGGCCGACTAGCGTCGTCGCGCCGAAGACGCCGACGAATTCGTAAACGGCGAACAGGACGCCGAGCAGGATGGGAATGCCCCACAGCGGATGCACGACATACTGACCGATGCGTTGCGAGAGCAGCGGGCTGCTCTTGACGGCGCGCTGGATGACGCTGGCGGCCAGCGCATCGGCCGCCTCGGTGCGTTCGCGGGCGAGCAGGGTCGGCAGGTCGCCTTCCGCCCGGCTGGTCGCCGCCTGACGGAGTGCTGCCAGTTCGGCGAATTGGTCGCCGGCCGTTTCGCGCAACCAGTCGGCGACTTCCGAATCGCCGCCGAGATAAAGGATGGCCAGGCCGCGCGCTGCCAGGTGCGGGTGGGCGGCATGGCGGCTGATCCAGGCGCTGACCCGGCCGATGTCGTCCTCGATTGCCGCGTCGTAGCGGAGCAGGGCTTGCGGCACCCGGGCTTGGCCCAGGCTGGCCGTCAGTTCGCCGATGCCTTCGCCGCCGGTGGCGACGGTGGCCAGGACCGGCGTGCCGAGTTCCTCGGCGAGGGCGGGGATGTCGACGGTGACGCCGCGCGCCGCCGCCTCGTCGTGCATGTTCAGGGCGAGCACCATCGGCACGCCGAGTTCGGCGAGCAGGGCGGTCAGGGTCAGTGTCCGGCGCAGGTTCTTGGCATCGCCGACCTGGACCAGACTGCGTGCATCTTCATTGAGCAGGGCGCGCATGGTTGCTCGCTCATCGTCACTGCGTGATGGCAGTGCCAATACACCCGGCGTATCGAGCAAGCTGATTTCTGTATTGAAGCGGGCACTGGCCCGGGTGACTTCAACAGTCGTACCGGGATAGTTGGATACATTGACGTAGGCACCGGTCAAGCGGTGAAAAAGAACTGATTTGCCGACATTGGGATGACCGACGAGGAGGATGGCAGTATTTGCGTTTTTGATTGAAGGCACGTGATTTTGAAGATTTTATGAGGATGAGCAACGAGCAAGCATCGTGTTCAGCCAGTAGGGCGTTATCTCGCCAGTGAACTGGCCGCAGGTGCGACGTTCAGCATTGAGTACGACGGTATGCGGTATTGCACCGCGCGGGTTGCCGAAGCGGGCAAGCAGGCCGCGCGGGTTTTGAGGGCCGTGTAGCGCAAGAACGGGGGGGGTCAGTGCATCAAGGATGGTCGCGGGGGCGGCAGCTGTTTCTGCTGGACGCTGCAATGCGATGGTAATGACCCGGGCTTTGCCGCTACGCGCAAGCTGAGCGAGCAGCGGCATTTCACGCAGGCAGGGTGGGCAGTCGGCTCGCCAGAAATTGATGACAGTGGTTTGGGCTGTCAGGGTCGAGAGCTGAATGAATTGCCGATTATCCGCAAGCTCGAAGTCGAGTGCGGTTTTCGTGCTTTCCTGGTGGTCGACCGCAGCCATGGCCAGCGGCCCTGTTATCAGGGCAATGCCTAGCGCCAGTGAGTTGCGGAGACGGGATGTCACAGTGCGAATTTTACGCCGCCATAAATGAAGCGGCCACGATTCGGCCCCCAGATTTGTGTGACATCGATCGAGCCGGCAGCGTCGACCCACAGCATGCTTTCCTTGTCCGACTGCTTGAAGTCAAAGACATTGTCGACGCCGAGGAAGGTGCTCCATTGCTTGTTGACGCGATACTCGCCGCGCATGTCGGCAATCCAGTAGGACGGGCTCTTGTCCATCTTGCGCGAGCCGTCAAAGTTGTAGCGCTGGTTGTTGGCGTAGTCGTAGAAGCGGGCCAGGTCCATCGGGCCGGTCCAGGTGCCACGCAACATGCCGCTCCATGGGCCGCTTTCGTAGTCCAGGCGCAGGTAGGCTCGTGTTTCCGGACGGGCAAAAGCGAGCGTTCCAGCTTCCGAGAAGTTGTAGTGGAAGCGTTCGGCAGCGACCGTCGTTTCCAGCTGAGGCGTCAGCTTGTAGGTGATCGTGATGTCGGCGCCTTTGACGGTGACCGGTTTCTGGGCCGAGGTGAACAAGGTGATCGCGTCGCCGGTGGCCGCATCGGTGGCGCCCGAGTCGAGCAGCGCCATGTTCTTGATGCGGTTGTAGTTGAGCGAGCTGACCATGGCCAGACGATCGCCCGCGTAGGACAGGGCGTAGGACGCATTGTCGGAAATTTCCGCCTTGTCGATCCGGCGAACGATCCGGGTTGTATCGAGGATGCCGTGGTCTTGCTCGAAGAACGAAGTCGGCGCACGGAAACCGCGACCGACCGCGAAGCGGCTGCTCAGCTCATGGCTGTGATTCCAGAGCACGTTGAGGCGCGGCGTGTTGATGCCGCCGAAGACATTGTGCTGGTCGTAGCGCCACGAGCCATTGACTTCGAACAGGCCGTCGAAGAAGGCTTGATAAGCTTGCAGGAAGCCGCCCGGGGTACGGTATTTGTAATTGTCGATACCGTTGTTGCTGCGTCCGCTGGCGTCGGTGCCCTGGCTGTTGAGGTCTTCATAGCGATAGGTGACGCCGGCCGTGACGAGCGATGAGCCGATCGGCTGCTGGGTGCTTGCTTCGAGGTAGTACTGCGTCTGGTCGGCCTTGTAGACTGCTTTTTCGTAGAACGAATCCTGCTTGTGGCTGGCATAGCCGGCGGCGAATCGAAGGCTGCCGTCGCCCAGCTTGCGCGTTGCGCTGCTGATCCACTGCTTGCGGTCGGTGTAAATGATTTCCGACATGCCGGCCAGCCCGTCGTTGTAGAACTTGCCGGCCTGGCCATTGGCCAGCGTGTCGCCGCCGGAACCATCCGGTGTGACCCAGCCCCGAGCGTCGGGCGATCCGCCTTGGCCCTTGCTCCAGTCAAACGGATTGCCACTGGTGCTTGCCTTCGTGCCGTTGTAATTGCTACCCATGGCGCCGCCCATGCGCTTTTCATCGACGATGTCGAAGCGTCCACGGAGCTTGAATCCGCCGAGGTCGTCGGCAAAGAAGCCGATGCCGCCGAGGTTGCGCTTGTAGCCGGTGTATTCCGAAATCCTGTTGTCGTCGCCGTCGACCGTGTCATGCTGGTTGTGGCTGAAATTGGCGGTCAATGCACCGCCTTCAAAAGCCTTGGCACCAAAGAGGTCGGTGTTTGTCTGGCCGTACTGGCCGAATTGATGATTGGCGAGAAACTCGTCCTTGATCGGGCGGCGTGTGACGATGTTGACCGAGCCGGCCAGCGCTTCGGGGGCGATCAGGCTGGTGCCCGCACCGCGCGAAATATCAATGCGCTCCAAGCCACCAAGGCTCACGCTATCCAGTCCGTAGGCTGAGGAGACTGACGAAAAAATCGGAATGCCGTCGATCAGCAGGGTGGTGTAGCGGCCCGGCAGGTTGTTGAGGACCACATTGCGCACATTGCAGATCGAGCATTCAACCTGCATCGCGATGCCCGGGCGCTTGTCGAGTGCTTCGGTCAACGTCGTTGCACCGGTCTTTTCCAATTCGCGTGCACCAATGGATTCGGTCGCGATGATTTCGTCGCGCAGGACGGGTTTGGAACCGAATGATTTGCCACCGGAAACGGTGATTTCGCCGAGAGTCTTGTCGGCCAGGGCGTGGCCGGAAAATGCGAGTAGCAAGGCCGCAGTGAACGGCTTGATCTGAATTTTTGACATCTGCTGCTTCCCTGAATATTTTTGTTATTACGATGAAAAAAGCCGCCTGCTGGCGGCTTTTTTCAGTTACGAACCTTCTCCGGGTTGCGTGACGAAACCAATCTTGGTCAGTCCGGCCCGGCGGGCGGCGCTCATGGTTTCGGCGACGGTTTCGTAGCGTGTGGCGCGGTCGGCCTTGAGATGCATCTCGACATGAGCATCCTGAGCGACGGCGGCCTTGAAGCGTTCTTCCAGCGTGCTGCGGTCGACCCCTTCGGAACCGATGAAAATGCGGTTTTCAGCATTGATTGCTACTTGCAGCGTCATCGGCTTTTCCGGTGTCGGCGTGCTGGCGGCGCGCGGCAGGTCGACCGGTACCGAATGCGTCATCAGTGGTGCGGTGATGATGAAGATGATCAGCAGCACCAGCATCACGTCGACCAGCGGCGTCATGTTGATTTCCGCCGTCGGCATCTGGTTCTGTTGCGAATTGAAACTGCCCATCGCCATGATTACGCGACCTCGACAGCAGCGCGGGCGCGCATCGGGTGGATCTGGGCGCTGTTGGCGACAAACGGCTTGCCGACTGTGAAGAAGGCGTGCAGGTCGTGGGCAAAGGCGTCGAGATCGGCCAGGATGACGCGGTTGGCACGGGTGAAGGCGTTGTAGGCGAAGACGGCGGGCAGTGCGACGGCCAGGCCGGCGGCGGTCATGATCAGTGCTTCACCGACCGGGCCGGCAACCTTTTCCAGTGCAGCCTGGCCGGAGATGCCGATTGCCACCAGCGCGTGGTAAATCCCCCAGACGGTACCGAACAGACCGACGAACGGGGCCGTGGCGCCGGTCGTGGCAAGCAGCGTCAGGCCGTTTTCCATGCCGGCCTGGGTGCTCGACAGTTGCTGGCGCAGGGCGCGTTCCATTTGCTCGGCCGGGTCAAAGCGGGAGGCCAGACGGCCAGTCACGGTTTCGCAATCGTGGTTGCAGCAGTTGGCCTGCTCGGCCAGTTGCGCATAAGGACTGTCGCTGCCGGCATCGCGCAGGCGTTCGATGCCTTCGGCGACGCTGCTGGCCGCCCAGAACTGGCCGACGGCGCGGGCCGAACGACGGACGGTCCACCAATCCCAGGCTTTGGCCAGGATCAGGTACCAGCTGGCAATCGACATGATCGCCAGAATGATCGCGACGCTATGTGAGATGGCGTCGCCTGCCGCCCAGAGGTGGGCGAAGCCGAAAGCGTTTTGCGTGGTTTCCTGCATGTTATTGCTCCAATTTGAAAATGATGGGTACCAAAACCCAGCTTTGAGTCGGGGTGTCGCCACGGCGGGCGGCGATGAATTTCCAGTTTTTGACGGTGTTGACCGCAGCATTGTCGAGGCGCTCACTGCCGGAGGAGGTCTTTACTTCGACCTGCTCGGCTGTTCCCTGTAGGCTGACCAGAACGCGCAGTACAACCTTGCCTTCTTCACCCATGCGGCGTGACAGCGGCGGGTAGGGCGGGGCCGGGTTGCGCAGGTAATCGGCATCGAAACGGGCTTGCGTCACCGCGAGTGCGGCCGGTGCCGGCGGGGCCGGTTTGACTTCGGGCGGGGCGGCGACCGGAGCGCTGGGCGCCGGAGCGGTACTTTGTGTGGCTTCAATCTGGGGCGCTGGGGCTTTGGGGGCCGGGCTGGGCTGCCTGACCGGTTGCGGCTTGACGACTGGCAGCGGCTTGGGTTCCGGCTTGGGTTCGGCCGGTTGCAGCAGGTCGACGACCAGCGGCATTTCCATGATCTGGGGGACGACTGTCTTGGCTGCAAAAATCAGCAGGAAGATGCCGACGTGCAAGCCGATGACAATGGTCAGCAGGCTGCTGCGTCGGCTGGTTGAAGCCTGGGAAAGGGTGTAACTCATGAATATCGTTTTCCGGATTGTCCCGAGCCGGCCGGAAAAAACCCTTGGCTGGCTGTACATGCTGGCTACGGGAACGAGAGGTACAACGGAGATCGTTGGTGGCTGGCCTATTTGGTCAGGATCAGCTTGTTTTCACGCGTCACGCGCAACAGATAGCGTTGCCCGGCGTGCATGATTTCGAGCGTCGCAGCTCCACGCAGTAATTCGCTGGTATCTATCCGGGGCAAGCTGGTGCTGGAAAGCGGTGGCGTCGATGGTGACGGCTGGTAGGGCGGGTTCATGATATTCCTGCAAATGAGAACTTGTCGCAATTTTACGTAAACGCGAATCGTTGTCAATTACATTTGTTTGCAATTTGTCGATTAATTGCTATATCAGTCGCCTGCCATTCCCCGTCAAAGCGCTCCGTGGTGCCTTAGAACGTGAAGCGCATGCCCAAGCGCAGGGTGCGCGGTTCGATCGGATGCACCAGGCGGCCATCGATGCCGCCGCCGCAACTCCCATTGGCGGCTTCGCTACGTGTGCAGGCACCGCCCCAGTATTCGATATCGTTGGCTTTTTTGTCGAACAGATTGAGTACATCGAGCGTGAATTGAAGCTGGCGATCGTAGCGATAGCCGGCTTTCAGGTTGGTCATCCAGAAGGCCGTCGATTTTTCATGCGCCGTTTCTTCAAGGGCATAGGCCCCGATATAACGCAGACGCAGGCCGCCAAAATAGCGGCCGCCCTGGTCGGCGGTCAGCCCGAGCGAGGCGGTCAGCGGGATGGCGTTCGGCACATGGCGTCCGCCGTTGTCGGCGTTGGCTGTCTTGAAGCGGGCTTCGGACATGGCCAGATCGGCATCGATGATCAGGCCATCGGTCGGCACGATGTAGTTGGACCATTCGATGCCGTGCCGCTGTGAGGCGCCTTTGGGTTCGGTAATGCCTTCATCGCCGATGAATACCAGCTCGGAGGCCAGATCCATTTGCCACAGTGACAGGCTGGTGTTCCAGCCACGCAGCGGTGCGGCACGCAGGCCGATTTCCGAGCCGCGGGCCTTGACCAGCAGCGGGACGGCCATCGTCGCTGAACCGTCCTGCGGGTTGGTTCTTGCTGTTGCACCACGCACATCGTTGCTGTGGAAGCCATTACCCCAGTTGGCGTAAAACTCGGTGGCGCCGAGCAGGTTGAAGGGGCCGATGGTGACGCCGAGTTTGGGACTGGTCTGGCCGGCACTGATATCGCCGCCATTGCTCATGTTGTTGGCGCCACCCAGGGCGCTGGCCTGGGCCCGGATTTCGTCGCGGCGCAGGCCGATGTTGCTGCGCAGCCACGGGGTCCACTGGCTACGCGCTTCGAGATAGAAACCGAGTGCCGTCTCGTTGATGCGGTCTTCGCGAACGGTGTTGGTGCGCTGGCGATTTTCCGTGCTGTACAGGCCGACATGGCTGATCCGATCCTGACGCAGCGAGATGCCGGCGGTGATTTCGCTGTCCTTGAACTGTGGACCGAGAAACCAGCTGCGGCTGGCCTGGCCGCCCCAGATGCGTCGCTCGTCAGCCTGCTCGTGCTGGTCGCCGTTCAGGCCGTTGATGTAACCGGACGGGGCAGAGAAAAGATTGAGCCCGTAGTCGATGAGATAAACATTGGCTCGCGTCGCACCCTCTTCACCGGTTCTGGCCCATTCGCCGGATAGGCTGTAGCGGTGCGTTTTGCCGCCATCGTTGGCCGACAGTGCACCGTAGCGACCGATCTCGCCGTTCTGGATGGCACGTTCGGGAACATGTTCGGTCGCCGTCCAATCCGCCTTGTAAGCCATTGCTGTGATGGCGTAGCCATTGTTCGTCGTACCGTTCGAGAGACGCAGCACGATATTTGTCTTTTTCAGGTTTTCCGGCTGATCCCAGGGGCCGTCGTTGCCGGCGAGCTCTAGTGCGCCGAGCAACTGGTGACCGGCTAGTTCACTACTGCCGGCCGTCACCAGGCGGCGAGAACCGTTGCGGCCGATACTCATGTCGACAAACGGGCTGGCCAGGCTGCGCTGATAGTCGATCCGGGCCGAGCCGGCCGTCGCGAAATCGCCATCATCCGCCGCATAGACGCCCTTGCGGTATTTGACGCTGGAGATCAGTTCCGGGATCAGGAAATTCAGATCCATATAACCCTGACCATGGCCATGGCTGACCATGTTGGCCGGCATGCCCATGACGTGGGTTGAAAAGTCGCTGCCGTGATCAAGATTGAACCCGCGCAGGAAATACTGGTTGGCTTTGCCGTCACCCGAGTGTTGTGTGACGATCATCCCCGGCACCACTTCGAGCACTTCGGCGGGTCGCAGCAAGGGGCGATTGGCCAGTTGTTTGGCGGTGACCGTACCTTCGGTGGCCGAATCGGCAACGCCGATCAGATTTTGCTGGCCACTGCTGACGGTCACTTCTTGCAGTGTCGGCACACCGGCAGCCTGGGCGCCACCCGAAAACGCAAACAGCAGGGCAGCTGTCAGGGGCGATGTTCTAAACAATTTCACTGGCATGGCGAGTCTCCGCAGGCGGGGTAGACTCGAAGGGGCGCACTTGACGCAGCGCAATCGCCACAACGGGGATTTCCCGTGAGCAGACAAGCCGGACGAACGAAAAATGGCAGCACGCACAAACCTTTCATCAGGGACACCCCGCCCCATCATTGGTTGGAAAGTTGTTGCGGCAGGTCTCCTGGCTCTCGGTTCATCGCGCTTCGCAGCCTTCCCGGGGTGAACCAGTGGCAAGAGTGGCGAAGCGCTCGCCGATAACAGTTGCGGGGGCAGCCCCGGATTTCGAGTCAGACTCGGCACCGGATTCCCTTTTAATCCCCAGCGTGGGGAACCTTCAACAGTCTGGATTCTAACGGCATGGTCGCTGGGGCGTCAATGATGTTTCTACTATGGGTAGTGGTTATGCTTGTTGTTTTCTACTGTATATGGTGTTTTTTGAATGCAGATTCCCTATCCCTGAGCCGGTCGATGTGCCGGGATCGTCGGTGGGCAATATTGGCCGCCCCCAGGCTTTGGCAGCCGTGGGGGGAAACGGCTCAGCGCTTTGCCGTAGGCGCCGGTGCGTCAATCAACTGATGAAACGCCTCATGGACATCAAAAAACGCCGCATCCACATCGATCAGTTTGCCTTTGCATTTGCCTTGCAAAGCGTTGATCGTGGCGACTAGCGGTGTCGCGTCCGAAGACTGGATGCCCTTGGCCAGTTTCTCCATCTCGGCAGCCTTGTTGCAAGCGTTGCGCGAACGTTCCTTGCCGGGACGTGCATGCCAAATCGGCGCCAGCACTGCATGAAACGCATCAACGTCTTGGGGAAATTCGTGATGGTGCTTGTGCCCCGGATTTTCGGCCAATGCGGTTGTGAGCCAAAGTGCCGACGAAACGGTAAAAAGTATCCTGCTAAGTTTGTTGATCATGACATTCCTGAAAAAGTAAAAATTTCGACATTCGGGACGATCCATACGCTATCCGAACTGTCGTATCAAATCGTCCGGCCTGGCTTTCAAAATTGACCTTGCAAAGCCACCATCGTTGGCTGGTTTGGATTGAAGCGCGGGCCAATGGAGAAGCGGCAGGATAGCAAAATGTTGCGAGAGCCTCCGAAATCCCGAATGAAAGGTAGTTATTTGGTATGGGACACACCTAGGGCCTTCGGATTGTTTTGATCCAAATCAAGCTGCGCCAAAACATCAGAGGCACATTGCACGCTCAACTGTTCCCACAGCCTGAGCCAGGAGAAGCAATGCGCGATGTAAAGTCTGTCCAGATTGATACCCTGTTGGGTCGAATCCCTTTGTTTGGAGGACTTTCCTGCGACGAGACCTTCGAAGTTGGCAAGGCCTGCCAGACGCTGAATCTCCAAAAAAACGACATGCTGTTTCGATCAGGGGATGGCTGTTCTGGTCTGATGATCGTGATGTACGGCCAGGTGAAAGTGGCATTCTCATCACCCCAGGGCACCGAGAAGGTCGTCACCATACTGGGCGCAGGGCAGAGCTTTGGACAGACCGAGCTTATTTTGGATCAGCCCTACCGTGCTCATGCGCAAGCGCTGGATGACACGCTGGTGCTACAAATCGCGAAGACGACAATTCTCGACCTGGTCACCCGTAATCCGGGCTTCACCCATAATTTGCTAAGTTCTCTGTCGCAGCAAACGCATGACCTGATGGTCGATTTGGAAGGGTATACGCTGTGCTCCGGCGCCAAGCGCGTACTAACCTTCCTGCTGCGTGAAGCAACCAATCAGGAATCATGTCAGGAAACCACTGTCATCAGGCTGTCTGCGCCTAAAAGCGTCATTGCCTCTCAGCTAAGTCTGAGCCCCGAACATTTCTCCCGGACTCTCCACGAGTTGAGCGCCCAAGGTCTCTTTACCATTCAGGGCCGCGACATTCACATCAACAGCATCTCCCGATTACAACTGGATTTGGCCTAATCAGGATTGGCGAGCGCTTGTACCCAATCCCCCCTTCCTCCCACTACCCTGGCTCGATCAATGATTGCTCTCGAGACTAATGCGATTTACACCATTGAACTGTGCAGCGGAGCTGCCCAGCAGTGGAAATACCTTGGTCAAGACAGCCGGGGATTGGTCTGGTGGATGGATGTGGAAACCAAGCAGGAATTCAACGAGGCTTCCCTGATGTATGCGTGGAGCGTGAAAGAAAAAGCACCTTCACACAGGCGGTAGTGAAATTACTGCGCACAGAGATGGGGCAGGGAATAGCAGCGAGAAGCGTATTTCCAGGCTGGAGTATTCCTCTTTCTCGACGGCTAGAGGGGTGAGTTCCTGATGCAGCGAGTCAGGAGGGGCGTCTCATCAGGCCGCGTGACTTAATCAAATTCAAGATAGTCAGCTTCATACCTGCATGATTGAACAGCAATTTAGCGTCAGCCGCATCCCAGAGTTGTTTTGTGAGTGGGTTATCGGCTACATAGCCGATGACTGACTCCATGAAGCAGTTATCTCAAGATCAGCTAGGCTTCTGAGCCTGTCTTTGGGGATGCTTGCTCGTAGCTGACTTACGGCAGACAGCTTGATTTCAATAGCCGCACATCGGACAGTTGGCTGAACGGGTGTTCTCGGCCAGAAGCGGTAATTGCCTGCCCAGCAGACCAAGGTCCGCAATCCATAACAAAAGAGTCACTGGACTTTCATCAACATTTCGACAATACTCGAATCATGGAAACCTTAAACGCCGCTGAACTTCTCGCCGCTCTGGGTCATGAATCCCGTCTGGCTATCTTCCGATTGCTGGTTGAAGCCGGGCCGGATGGCATTAACGCCAGTGCAATTGGCGAGCAACTGGGGATGGCGCCCGCCACGCTGTCGTTTCACTTGGCACACCTCAGCCGGGTGGGCTTGATTACGGGCGAACGCGAAAGCCGCTTCATTCACTACTCCGCCAACTACAGCACGATGGATGACCTCATTGCCTTCCTGACCAGCAACTGTTGCCAGGGCAATGCCTGCCTTCCCAAGACTGCTTGCTGTGACACCACCGAGAAGCGCCGCACCAAAGCTGGAAAGAAAGCCTGATGTCGAACCTCAAAACCGTGCTGGTGCTGTGCACCGGTAACTCCTGTCGCTCCCAGATGGGTGAGGCCATCCTGAATCATGACCTCGCAGGTCTAGTGCGTGGTATCTCTGCTGGAACTAGTCCCCAACCCAAAGTGGCTGACGGCGCCATCGAGGCACTGAAGCTGGCTGGCCTGCCGACCGATGGCCTGACACCCAAGACCTTCGAAGCCGTCATGCATGAAGACATCGACCTCGTGGTTAGTGTCTGCGACAACGCCAGGGAAACCTGCCCGGTCTTTCCTCGCCCAGTGAAGCGCATCCACGTTGGTTTCCATGACCCGCATGGCGAGCCACTGGACAGCTTCATTGCCGTTCGTGACGACATCCGCACTCGCTTGGTGCCGGCTGTTCGTGACGCCTTGGGGCTGTGAGGAAATAAGATGTCCGCCCAATGTGAAATGACCGCCAAAATCGCCGCCGGCGCTCCGATGAGCGTATTCGAACGCTTCCTGACTGTCTGGGTCTTCCTCTGCATCGTCACCGGCATCGCTTTTGGCCAGATGGCTCCAAGCGTATTCCAGGCTATCGGCCGACTTGAAGTGGCGCAGGTCAATCTGCCGGTCGGCTTGCTCATCTGGGTGATGATTATCCCGATGCTGGTCAAGGTCGATTTCGGCGCCCTAGCCGAGATGAAACAGCATGTGCGCGGCATTGGTGTGACGCTGTTCGTCAATTGGCTGGTCAAGCCGTTCTCGATGGCTTTTCTCGGCTGGCTGTTCATCCGCAACCTGTTTGCGCCGATGTTGCCGGCCGAGCAACTCGACAGTTACATCGCTGGCCTCATCCTGCTTGCGGCTGCTCCCTGTACGGCCATGGTCTTCGTCTGGAGCCGTCTGACCAACGGGAATCCACTATTCACGCTGTCGCAGGTCGCCATCAACGACACCATCATGCTCTTCGCTTTTGCGCCGTTGGTCGCCTTTCTGCTCGGCATTTCGTCGATTACCGTGCCGTGGAACACGTTGCTGACCTCCGTTTTGCTTTACATCGTGATTCCGGTCGCGCTCGCCCAACTCTGGCGGAAGTCGCTGCTATCCAAGGGACAAGAAGCTTTCGATGTTGCCATGACCAAGATTGGCCCGTGGTCCATCTCTGCATTACTGGCGACGCTGGTGCTGTTGTTTGCCTTCCAGGGAGAAGCCATCCTCAGACAGCCGCTGGTCATTGCTCTGCTGGCGGTGCCAATTCTGATTCAGGTGTTCTTCAACTCTGCACTGGCCTATTGGTTGAACAAGGCGGTCGGTGAGAAGCACAACGTCGCCTGCCCCTCCGCACTGATAGGTGCATCCAATTTCTTCGAGTTGGCCGTGGCCGCCGCCATCAGCCTGTTCGGGTTCGAGTCGGGGGCTGCGTTGGCTACCGTGGTCGGCGTCCTCATTGAAGTGCCGGTGATGCTGCTGGTGGTGAAGGTCGTGAATGCTTCGAAGGGCTGGTACGAAGCCCGATAAAACATAAGGAGGAAGAGTCATGACAACCCATACGCAAGCGCAAGGGCGTTTAGCTCAGTGGTGGGTCGTTGTTGTATTGGCCAGCGGTCTCTGGGTGGCCGCTTACAGCCACCTCACTGATTTTGCCAATGCCCTGCTCGCGCTGCTCGGACTGACGCGTGATACCCGATTGGGCGAGGCCATTCACTTCTTCCTTTACGACACGCCCAAGGTGTTGTTGCTCCTGACCGGTATCGTCTTCGTCATGGGTATCATCCAGACGTTCTTTGCACCGGAGCGCACTCGTGCGCTTTTGGCTGGTAAGCGTGTCGGCGTGGGCAATGTTCTGGCTGCATCACTGGGTATCGTGACGCCGTTCTGCTCCTGTTCCGCCGTACCGCTATTCATCGGCTTTCTGTCCGCTGGCGTGCCCTTGGGTGTCACCTTCTCGTTCCTCATCTCGGCGCCGATGGTCAATGAGGTCGCACTGGCACTGCTGTTCGGCATGTTTGGCTGGAAGGTCGCAGCCCTCTATCTGGGGCTTGGGCTGGCAGTAGCCATCGTCTCTGGGCTAGTCATCGGCCAGTTGAAGATGGAAAAACACCTTGAGGACTGGGTGCAGCAAATTCAGAACGGACAAGCCGCCAGCTACGAGGGTGACGAACTGGATTGGGTCGCCCGCTTCGAGGCCGGACGAGACCACATCAGGAACATCGTCGGCAAGGTCTGGCCGTACATCCTGGCCGGTATCTGTGTCGGTGCAGGCATTCATGGCTATGTGCCTGAAGATTTCATGGCCTCGTTCATGGGTAAGGATGTCTGGTGGGCCGTCCCGGCTGCCGTGCTGCTTGGCGTGCCGATGTACACCAACGCGGCCGGCATCATCCCAATTGTTGAGGCGCTGATTGGCAAGGGGGCCGCACTAGGCACCGTGCTGGCTTTCATGATGAGTGTTATCGCCTTGTCGGCGCCGGAGATGATTATCCTGCGTAAGGCTCTCAAACCCCGGTTGATTGCCACCTTCGCGGGCGTTGTTGCGACCGGAATTCTGCTGGTGGGCTACGTGTTCAATCTGGTCTTGTAACAAAAGGGAGCATCAAATGAAAAACATCAAAGTATTGGGTACGGGATGTGTAAATTGCCGCAATACCGTCGCATTGATTGAAGCGGTAGCCAAGGAACGGGGCACTGAGATTGCCTTAGAAAAGGTCGAGGACATGGCTGCCATCATTGGCTATGGCGTGATGTCCACGCCTGGCGTCGTGGTCGATGGAAAAGTCGTCCATGCTGGCGGCGTGCCGAACCGCGAAAAGGTTGAAGGTTGGTTCTGAGATAGGTGGGTGTGTCCGCTTCCAATGGATAAGCGGCGAGGAAACTCTGGATAAATGAAGGGCTGCATTGGGTCGTTTGTTCTCAATCAGGTCTTACTGTCCAGATGTCCGGAACGGACACGTTCCGGCCATATCAATTCCTCTTGCGGTGTTCGGCCGACGATCGGGGCGCCGGCCGGGTATGGCCGGTTAGCCGGAAGCTTCTTCCGTGCAGCTCGGTTTTCCTTGATGGAAAACCAGTTCATCGACGACTTTGCCGTTCTTCAGATGCGACTCGATGATCCGGTCCATATTGTCGTCGGTTACGTTGTAATACCACGTTCCATCCGGCTGGACGCCGAGAATCGGGCCGCCTTTGCAGGCTGCGACGCAGCCGGTCCGCGTCCGCTTGACGCGCAGCGGCCCGGCATCGACGCCGAGCCCGGCTACGCGTAGTTTGTGTTGCAGGCTGTCGAACAAAGCCTGACCTTCGCCGTTCAGCGTGCACCGGTCGCCGGTGCACACCAGCAGATGGCGGCTATATTCGCGGAATTTTGGCTTGGCGACGTCGCTCATGCTTCGATCTCGTTGGCCTCGCCTTCTTCCGGCACGTCGCTGATCAATACGGCAGCGATGTAATCCTCCGGCAGGCGGTACTCGACGGCCAGTTCGGCGGCACTTTTGCCGCTAGCCTGAATCGCTGCCATCCAGCCGTTCAGGCCAGTGGACAGCGAGCGACCGGCCTGTTCGCCGTCGTGCGTGTTGCGCTCGCCGTCTTCAACGGCGTACTTGTTGGCGTAACCGCGCGGGGTGACCATCAGGCCGTGCTTGACGAAGGTGTTGGAGTTGCCGATCAGCACGGTCGACAGCATGCCGATGTCGCATTCGTTCATCTTCTCCAGCGTGGTGAATTCGATGCGCTGCTTCGGGCGGTAGCCGGATTTGACGATGGCGACCGGCGTTTGCGGATCGCGGTGGCGCAGGAAAAGGCGTTGTGCTTCGACGATCTGCTGGGTGCGGCGGCCGCTCTTCGGGTTGTAGAGGGCGACGACGAAATCGGCGTAGGCCACGGCATCGAGCCGGCGGGCGATGGTCGGCCACGGGGTCAGCAGGTCGGATAGCGAAATAGCGCAGAAATCGTGGGTCAGCGGCGCACCGACCAGCGCGGCGCAGGTGTTGAGCGCCGAAGCACCCGGTACGATCTCGACCTCGATGTCCGAATCCGGCGTCCAGCCAGCCTGGAACAGCACCTCGAAAGTCGGTCCGGCCATGCCGTACACACCGGCGTCGCCAGAGGAAATCAGCGCCACCTTCTTGCCCTGGCGGGCGCGGTCGAGCGACTCGATGGCGCGATCCAGCTCCTCGGTCATCGACTTCTTGATCACTTCCTTGCCAACGACCAGATCGGCCACCAGGCGGATATAGGTAACGTAGCCGATGATCGTGTCGGCTTCGGCAATGGCGGCCCGGGCTCGGGCGGTGAGGTGGTCGTTGCTGCCCGGGCCGAGGCCGACGAGCATGATTTTTCCGGTTTTTTTCTGGGGTTCAGGGGCGCTGAGTGGTGTGTTGAGTGAGGTGTTCATTCGGGAATCCTTGCAATGGAGACAGTGGCGTTGCGCCCGTCCGGGCCGCGCAACTTGTGTTTTTCGATGATCAAATGAGTGGCGTCGGCATTGGCGGCGAGCAGCGCTGCGGCTTCCGAGACCGATGGTGTGCCGGTGTACTGGCGCACGGTTTCCGACGGATTCGGCACGTCGACCGCAGCAAGGGCCACGGCCGGGTAAAACAGGCAGGGCCAGCGGTGTGCCTCGATGACGTGAAGCAAGCCGGTTTCATTGGCTTTCAGGTCGATGCTGGCGGCCGCCCAGACGTCGCTGAAGCGGCCGCCGCACAGTGCCAGTGCCTCGGCGATGCATTGCTCGATGGTCGTGGCCGGGGTGTTCCGGTCGCAGCCGAGGCCGAGGGTGATTTTCATGCCTGGTCGGCCGGCCGGTAAATCACCCGTTTACCGGCCAGGCGGGCGGCCAGCCCGGCAGGCAGGGCACGCTGGCTGATCCACAGGACGGCGGCAAAATGCTCGGGGTCAATTTCCTCGATCCGGCTGAACCGTTGGATATTGGCGGCCAGAGGTCCACTTCGGCCATTGGCGTGATTCGTCCACCAGTCCTCGCTGCCGCTTTCCTGAACCAGCGCGACGGCCTCGTCATTGACCACGGCGGCGCTGCAACGGACGATTTCGTCGTGTGTCGCTTCAAAAGTCCAGCCCAGTTCGCGGCCGAGCAGGTCGACGGCCAGCGTCTGGCGTGCATCGGATGCCGTGGTCAAGACCGGTGTCGCGCCGAGGGCGGTGGCGAGATGGCCGGCCAGCGAATTGGCGCCGCCGAGATGGCCGGAAAGCATCGGAATGACGAATTTGCCAGCTTCGTCGATAACGACGACCGCCGGATCGGTTTCCTTGTTTTTCAGGTGCGGAGCAATCAGCCGGACAACCGCTCCGAGCGAGACGATGCAGACAATCCCGTCGAAAGCGGCGAATAGGGCCGGCACTTGATCGCCGACCTTGCCGGTATAGCAATGGAAAGTGCCGGGCGCTGCGGTTTCTGCATCGGCCCGGAATTTTTCGGGGCAGAAAAGTTGAGCGCCGGGCAGGGCGGCGACGACTTTGCCGGCCAGCGCGATGCCATGTTTGGTGATGGAGACGACGGCGATTTTCATATTGGGGTTCTCTGTGGGGCTTGGTTTTTTGTCTTTTTCAGGCGTCGACCGCAGCAGCATCCTTGCGCTTTCGGCAGCCACGGCGCAATTCGCCGCGCACGCGTTTCGGGTTCTGGACCAGCATCAACGACAGGTAATTGACCTTTTCGCCCTTCAGGCTGGTGATATCGCGGATCACGCGCTCGTCCGGCGAGCCGACCTTTTCGATGAAGACCGAGGTGGCCAGCAGTTCGCGGCGCTCGAGCAGCTCGATGACCTCGTCGACCAGCGGCTTGACCTTGAGCAGGGCCAGCGTGTCGAACTCGTCGAGCAGATGGTCGATCACCTCGACACCGTAGGCCGCCGGGATGATGGCGAAGGTTTCGTCTTCCTCGGCGAGTACGGTGCCAGTGCTGGCGGCAGCGGCGGCGAAGGAGGAAACGCCGGGGATCGTCTCGACTTCAACGGCCGGCACCAGTTCGCGGACGACGCGGGCGAGGTGGCCGAAGGTGGCGAAAGTCGAGGCATCGCCTTCGACCAGGAAGACCAGATCACGCCCTTCGGCGAGCAGTTCCACCGTCTGAACGGCGGCGCGGCTCCAGGCCTTGGCGAGGATTTCGGCATCGCGCGTCATCGGGAAAACCAGTTCGACGGCATCGCCCGGCACGGCAATCCCGCCGCGTTCAACGATCGACAGCGCGTAGGAAGATTCCTCGGCTTTCTTGACCGGATACAGCCAGCGTGCGCCTGATTGCAGTGCGCGCCAGGCGCGGCGGGTGATCAGTTCGGGATCTCCGGGGCCGAGCGAAGCGCCGATCAGTTTGCCGTAGGTTTTGGGTTCAATCATGTGTTTTCCTTGCTTGCGGTGACGATCCAGACGGGGTTCTGGGCCGCCATCCGGTGCATGTCGAGAATTGGTTGCGAGCGGCTGGCCTGGAGCTGGACGACATCCCAGGCTGCACCGTTTTCCTTGAGCGATGCGGTGGCGGTGGCGAGGTTTTCCAGCGTCACGAAGTTCATCACCAGCCGGCCGCCGGGTTTCAGGCGGGCGAGGATGAGCTTGATCAACTCGCTGAGTTCGCCGCCCGAGCCTCCGATGAACACCGCATCCGGGTCAGGCCAGGTGTCGAGCAGAGCCGGGGCTTTGCCCTGGCTCAGCGTGTAGTTGCCGACCCGGAAACGCGCGGCGTTGGCGCGGGCGTTGGCCGCATCGCCCTCGTTTTTTTCAATCGCCCAGACGTGGCCGTGCGGCGCCAGTCGGGCACATTCGAGGCCGACCGAGCCGGAACCGGCGCCGATGTCCCAGACGATGGCGTCGGGTTTGAGACGCAGCTTGGCGAGCGACAGGGCGCGTGCTTCCTGCTTGGTGATCAGGCCCTTTTCCGGCGAACGCTGGATGTATTCGAGGTCTTCCAGCCCGAAGCTCGGTGCACTAGCGTCCGGTGTGCGTTCGACGAGCACGACATTGGGTTGCGGAAATTGCATTTGGGCGGCGTCGACCGCAGCAAGTCCGGTGAAGATGATTTCATCGTCGAGCAGCAGGCGACAGGCGACCGAAAGCCTCGCCTGGTCGCCGTAACCCGCGGTGATCAGCGCCCGGGCCAGCCGGTCGGGCGTGTTTTCCGGGCCGGTGAACAAGGCGACGCGCGGATGTTGCGCAATCGCCCGCATCAGTTTGTAAAGACCGTGTTCCGGCGTGGCGCCGACGAACCACTCGCCGGCATCGGCACTGTGGCAGGTGGCAATCCGGATGTCCTGCCAGGCTGTCTTGAAGCGGGCGAAAGCCAGTTGCAGGGTGGACACGGCGGGCATGATCTCGAAGCCATCGCGGCCGAGCTTGCCGGTCAGCCACGAAGCGATGCCGTGGCAGAGCGGATCGCCGGTGGCCAGCGCGACGCTACTTTTGCCTTGTTGGCGCGCTTCCAGAATCCAGCCGGCAACCTGGCCGAGCTTGCCGCCCATATCGAAAATTTCGGCGCTGGCGGCCAAATGCGGGCGGACCAGCTCAAGCGTGCGTCCGGCGCCGATCACCACATCGGCCGTCGCCAGGCGCTGGCGGGCGGTATCGGAAAGACCGGCCCAGCCGTCATCGAGCATGCCGAGCAGGGTGCATTGTTCAACGGGTTTGATGGTCATGCTTCCTCTTCATCGACGCGACAAATGAACTGGCCTTCGAAATCGCAAACCAGCACGGCGAGGTGGTAATTGCCGGGGTAGTGTTTTTTCAGGCTGCGGATGGCCTTTTTGGCCAGTTGTTGGTGGAATGCCACGGTCAACCCCATTCCGGCGAGCTTTTCGGCGGCAAAGCGGGCTGTTTCGGCGGCGCGGATTTCTTCGACCAGATCGGGCGGTGCACCGACTTCCTGCGCCGATTCGGCAAGAATGTCGCGGTCGACTTCGGCTTTCCAGGCATGGGTGACGGCAAGGCCCTGGCACATTTTGGTCAGCTTGCCGACCATCGCCCCGACGTACACCTTGGGGAATTCGCGCTTCACCGCGCTGCTGAATGCCGCTTTGACGAAATCGCCCATCTGTACGAAGCAGGATTCATCGAGTTCCGGCAACTGCTTCATGGCGAATTTTTCGGTTCGTCCGCCGGTTGTGAAGATCACGCTGGTCTGGCCCTGACGGGCAGCCACATCGACCGCCTGCACGACGCTGGCCCGAAAGGCGGCGGTCGAATAGGGGCGAACGATGCCGGTCGTGCCGAGAATCGAGATGCCACCGAGGATGCCGAGCCGGGCGTTGAGTGTCTTTTTCGCCATCTCGTCGCCGCCGGGGACCGAAATGGTGATTTCCAGCCCATCGTGATCGAGCAGTTCGCCGGCCACCGCCCGCACGTTGTCGACGATGTTGCGGCGCGGCACCGGGTTGATCGCCGGGCCGCCGACTTCCAGCCCGAGACCGTCCTTGGTGACCACGCCGACACCGAAGCCGCCCTTGAGGATGACTTCGCCGGCGCGATGCCTGAGCAGCCGGACATCGGCCGTCATGTGGGCGCCATGCGTTGCATCGGGGTCGTCGCCGGCATCCTTGACGATGACGGCGTGGGCCAGTCCGGCCACTTCTTCGACATAACCGTCGATCACGGTGAAGCTCACTTCGCTGCCGTTCGGCAGGCGACAGACCACTGTCTCGGCGACTTCGCTGTTGAGCAGGCCGAGTGTTGCTGCACGGGCCGCGGCGGCCGAGCAGGCGCCGGTGGTGAAACCGGTGCGGTTGCCGCGTTCGCGCTTGGCGTCACCCTTGCGGACCTTGGCTTTGGTTTCAGCCGGCGCGGGATTGTCGACGGGGATGATTTCCGGAGGCATCGAGAATCAGGCGGCCAGTTCGTTTTGCTTGGCTTCAGCCAGCGAGAGCATGGCGTGGATCGCGGCAACGACCAGTGTCGAACCGCCTTTGCGCCCCTTGATGGCGACCCATGGCACGTCGTTGACCGTCATCATCAGGTCCTTCGATTCGGCGGCGGAGACGAAACCGACCGGCATGGCAACGACCAGTGCCGGACGTACGCCTTCTTCACGAATCAGGCGAACCAGCTCGATCAGTGCAGTCGGTGCATTGCCGATGCCGACAATCGCGCCATCCAGCTTGCCCAGCTTGTGCGCCTTGCGCATTGCCTGCACGGCGCGGGTGCTGTTCTCTGCCTTGGCCTGCGCGATGACGTCTTCGTCCGAAATGTAGTGGTGCGTGCTCAGGCCGAAGTGGGCCAGGCGCGGTTTGGAGAGGCCGACGCAGATCATTTCGACATCGGCGACGATCGGCGTATTGCCCTTGAGCACGGCCTCAAAACCGGCCCGCATGGCTTCCGGGTGGAAGGCCGTCAGGCCATTGAATTCAAAATCGGCATTGGCGTGGATCATCCGGCGAACCAGCGGCCATTGTTCATCGGTGTAGTCGTGCGGGCCGGCTTCGGCATCGATCACGGCAAACGATTCGTGTTCGATGGCGCGGCCGGCGGCGGTCAGTTGTTCGGTAGCGGTATTGGGATTCATGCTTGTCTCCGTGCGATCAGTCGTGTTTGTGGGCGCAGCCGTGGGCATGGCTGGTGTCATGGGTATGGCCGTGACTGCAGCCATGGTGTTCGCCATGTACCGCCGTGTGGCTGTGGTCGTGCAGATGTTCTGCCTCGGCCGCTTCGCGGTACTTGCAGCCATCGCATTCGAGCATCCCGCCGGCTTCTGCATCGCCGTCCGCCTTGCGGTCGAGCAGTTCGAAAATGCCTTTGTCGAAGCCGAAATGGGTGCCGAGCGCGAAGCTGATTTGCGGATACTGGCGCTGCAGGCGCTCGACTTGCTCCTTGATGCGCTCGATGAGTACGCCGGTGAACAGGTAGACCGGGACAATGGCAATTTGCATCATGCCCAGCCTGACCTGGCGCTGGACGACGGTTTCCAGGCGCGGCCAGGTCACGCCGGTAAAGGCCAGGTCGACCAGCTCATGATCGTTGTCCTCGAAAATCCAGCGCGCCATCTTGGCCAGTTCGCCATTGGCGCCGGCGTCCGACGAGCCGCGACCGAGCAGGATGACGCCGGTGGTCATCGGGTCGGGGACGGCCAGTTGTTTCATCAGGTGGTCGAGCTGTCCCTGCAGGACAGCAAAAATCTCGCGCCCCATGCCGAGGTGGCGAGTGACCACGAACTCGACGCCGGGGTGGCGCAGTCGGGCTTCTTCCAGCGCATGCGGCAGTTCCATCTTGACGTGGCCGGCGGCGTTGAGGATGAAGGGAATGGCTACGACGCGTTTTGCTTCACGCGCCGCGCGGTCGAGGCCGGCATCGAGTAGCACTTCGGCGTGCTCGATGAAGCACACCTCGATGCGCCAGTCCGGGTGCTGTTCGCGCCACTGCGCGGCGAAATTGATCGTTTCCTTGTTGCCCTCACGGCCGCGTGAGCCGTGGCCGACGAGAAGCAGGGTGGTGTCGTTAATCATTGGGTTTCTCGGTTGCCTTGCGGAAGCGGTGGGTGAAGCTCGGGTCGTAGAGCTTGGAGCGGATCAGGTCGGGCCAGTCGGCGGCGCCCAGGGTCGGGCTGGCGACGATCATTGCCTGGCTGGCGATCTTCTCGTCCTGGCACTTGCGTTTGATGTCCTTGATCGTGCCGCGCACGATCTTTTCCTCATCCGGCCAACTGGCTTTCTGGACGACGAGAATCGGCGCATCTTCCGGCCAGCCGGCGGCGAGCAATGCTTCCTGAACCTTGTGCAGCAGCGTGATCGACAGGTAGATGCACAGAGTCGATTTGTGTGCGGCGAGGGATTCGAGATCTTCGCCCGGCGGCATCGGCGTGCGGCCGGCAACGCGGGTCAGGATCACCGTTTGCGTCACTTCGGGCAGGGTCAGTGTTTCGCCGGCCGCAGCCATCGAAGCCATCGCCGAGGATACGCCGGGAACGACGGCCCACTCGATGCCGGCGGCGGTCAGTGGGCGGGTCATTTCGATCAATGCACCGTACAGGCCGGGGTCGCCGGTCTGCAGGCGGATCACCGTCTGGTGCTTTTCAGCAGCGCAGATCAGCCAGTCGGTCATTTCCTCCAGCGTCATGTCCTTGGAGTCGCGGATGTCGCAGCCTTCGGGGGTAAACAAGGTTGCCGCCTGATCGACCAGTGAACCGGCAAAGAGCACGGCTCCTGACTGTTCGAGCAGCTTGCGGCCTTTGACCGTGATCAGGTCGGGGTCGCCGGGGCCGGCGCCGATGAACCAGATTTTTCCGGGCATTTATTGGCTCCCGGCGCGGTCGACCGCGAAAATCAGCTTGTTTTGCATAAATTCTCCTTGGTGGAGTCAGTGGCTGCCAGCAAGGCCAGCAGGCTGGTGGTGCAGCGGGGGCGCGGTTGGCTCGGCAGGATGCCGCGTTCGACCAGGCTTCGATGCAACACGATGGTTTCAGGGAGTGGCAGGCCGGCTGCCGCCAGCATCTCTGCCTGGCTGGCGAGTTCGCTTGCGGCGAGCGATGCCATGCAGCGACCGTCGGCCATCACATGGATGTGTTCGGCCCAGCGGTAAGCGAAATCGATGTCGTGCGTCGCCAGCAACAGCGTGATGCCGCTTTGCTGCAGGCTGTCGAGTGTCTTTTCGAGTTCTTTCTGCATGGCAGCATCGAGGCCGGCCATGGGTTCGTCGAGAATCAGCAACTCGGGCTGCATGGCCAGAACCCCGGCAATGCAGACCCGCTTTTTCTGGCCGAAACTGAGGTTGTGTACTGCTTTGTCGGCCAGCTCGGTCAGGTCGACCAAGGCCAGTGCGGCGGCGACTCGCCGTTCGACGACATCAAGCTTGAGGCCGAGGTTGAGCGGGCCGAATGAAACATCGTCTGCAACGCTGGACGAGAATAGTTGCCGGTCCGGGTCCTGGAATACCAGCCCGACCCGGCTGCGCAGGTGGCGCAAGCCACTGCGGTTGTACTCGACCGGCTTCCCGGCATAGTGAACGACGCCGGAGGACGGTTTGAGCAAACCGTTGGCGTGCTGGAAGAGGGTCGTCTTGCCGGCGCCATTGGCGCCGATCAGGACGTTGCGTGTGCCACGCCGGATACGCAGCGAGCACTGCGCCAGGCCGCGGCTGCCATCCGGGTAGCGATAGGTGACCTGGGCTAGTTCGAGCAGGATGTCGTTTTGTTCGGGCATCACAAGGCGATCGCCATCAGTATCAGCAGGCTGCTGGCCAGCACGGCGACCAGGCAGTCGCGCCGGGTGTTGGCGTAAGATTTCTCGATAAATCGCAGCGGCCCATCGTTGTTGCGTGCCTGTGCGGCAAGGTGAAGATCGTGGGCGCGTTGCCAGATTTGCAGGCTCAGGCTGGCAGCCAGTTCGCCAAGCGAGCGCAGCGAGGTTCCCGGGGTGGCATAACCGAGGCGCGCGGCCTGGGCTGTGTGCGTGCTCTGGCATGCGTCGGAAAAAACGAACAGCATGCGGTGGCAGAGCAGCATGATGTCGAGCAGCAGGGGCGGAGCCTTGAGGCGTTGCAGCAGACCCAGCAAATCGTTGAGTGGCGTGCTGGAAACAAGGAACAGCAGTGCGGCCAATGCCCCCAGCGAACGATTGCCGAGCGCGATGATTGGCCCGCTGGATTCAGGTATCAGGACGATATGCGGCAGGCTGCTGGCAGGGTTCGTTTCGAACGAGAACGCCAGCGACAGGCAACCAGGGATCAGGAACAGCGCAGCTGGGACGGCCACACGCACATACGAGCGCCAGCCAACGCCGGGGCCGAGCAGGCTGGTGGCGATCAGGAGCAGGGTGATGCCTGCTGCGGTCAACGGCTGCCGAACGGCAAAAACCGCGATCAGGCCGCCAATCGAAAAAATGCTTTTTGCGGCCGGCGAGACGTGGCGCCAGCGATTGTTCGCTGCCATTTGGTCAATCAGCATCGGGTTGCTCCACGGATTTTTGCTGATCGATTCGCTGCTGCTTTTCGCGGCTGAGCGAGACTCCCAGGTAGTAACCGATGAAGCCGGCGCCCAGTGCTGCCTGCAAAGCAAACAGCAGTGACGCGATTTCGCTGCTGGCGGGTTGCAGCAGCGGCGTAAACCAGGGCTTGTAATCCGGCGATATCTGGCTGATCAAGACTCTGGCCTTGTCATCCGTCCCCGTGAAAATGCCTGACGGCTGGCTTGCGTCGGCCGGTATCGGCGCTTTGACCAGCCAGAGCGGCAAGGCTGCGAGCAAGACAACGACCAGCAAAAGCAGTGCATTCTGATGTCGCTTCATGCGCCGCTCCGCTTTGCGGGCAAAACAGCCATGTCGCGCAACTCTTGCGGATTGAAGCGTGCCAGGGCGTTGAAAATCACGACGCTGAGCAGCCCTTCGCTGATCGCCAGCGGTATCTGGGTAATGGCAAAGATGCTGGAAAATTTGAGCAGGGCGCCGCTAAAACCGCTGACTGAGTCGGGGAATGCCAGTGCCAGCTGGACGGAAGTGGTCAGATACGTGAATAAATCGGCCAGGGCCGCAGCACAAAATACGCTGATAGAGAACGAGCAATGCAGCCCGCGCATCGTGCGAAAGGTCATGCTGGCCACCAAGGGGCCAACGATTGCCATCGAAAAGACATTGGCGCCAAGCGTAGTCAAACCGCCATGGGCCAGTAGCAACGCCTGAAACAGCAGGACAACCGTACCAATCGGGGCCATCGCGACGGGGCCGAAAAGCAGCGCGCCCAGTCCCGTACCTGTCGGGTGCGAGCTGCTGCCTGAAAGCGAGGGGAGTTTCAGGGCCGACAACACGAAGGCGAAGGCAGCGGCCACCCCGATCAGCATGCGCTGTTCCGGCTTGTCGCGAATACGCTTGCCAAGCGCCAGCAGGCCCCAGCCAATAAACGGTGCAGACGCCAGGCTCCAGCCAATGGCGTGCTCGAAAGGCAAAAAGCCCTCCATGATGTGCATTCTTCTCTCCCACAGCGAGAAATGGCAAACAGCAACAATGCGGGGAGAAGTACAGATCGGAAGAAATATCGCCGGCCAATGCCTGCGCAAATCAACAGAACCTTTCCCATCACCCCGGGGATTGGTACAGCAGTTGATTTAGGCCGGTCTTCTGGCTCGCCTTCAATCTAGTTTGCCAACCTTCCCGTGCGAACACAGTGGCGTAGGGCAAATTCGTCAGGCTTACAGCAGCGGGGGCTGCGCCGGAATGGTTGAGCTGTTGGCTCGAACGTCACCGGCTTCCCGTTTCACCCGCCCCACGACTGTGGAGCAAGGCACCTAAAACGGCGCGAGTATAGGCTGATCTGATTGCAATTGCATAGCGCAATTTTGCCGCTCTGCGGGTGGCGGGCGATTTACAGGCAATAAAAAAGCCACGGTTTGATCCGTAATGCAGTTCAGTTAAGGCTCTTTTAGGTGACGAACGGCGTAACGAGCCGGTCTGGCTTTGACGACACGGGGGCATTTTCGCCCCCGTCGTTTTTCCACGATAGCCATCTGCAACTGCAAACGCAGGCGCGCCAGATGGGACGGCAGTTTCCCCGGACTCATTCCCGCCGCCCAGATCAGTTCGTGCTGGATGATGTGCAGTGCGCGCAGGAAGCTCAGATCGGTCGGAGCGACGCGCGCTTCAGTGGCCGCCTTGGCGATTTCAAGTCTGATCAGGTTGTAGGCAATTAAGGCCCCCCAGATTTCCTGATTGACCCCTTCGGGCAAACGCGAGCGCAAGGTCAGCGCTTCGCCCAGCATCGATTGCTTGAGCTCGCGGTAGCTGGTTTCAATTTCCCAGCGCCGGCGATAGCAGTCCGCCAGATCCTGCGCTTTGAAGCGGCGGCGATCGAACAATGAGGTCAGCAGTACCCGGCTTTGACCATTGGCCGACTCGACTCGAATGGCACGGGCCTCCCAGGCCTCGGGCAGATCAGGGGCCTTGACGCGCGCTTGAGGAGATATACGCAAACGAACCCGACAATCCTCGGGCGTTCCCGACAGGACTTCGTATTGCGTGTTGGACTTGGCGGGGATCAGGTAATGCCGCTCGGTGCCCGCAGCACTCAAGCCCAACAATATTTCCGCAGAAACAAAGCCCTTGTCGAAGACGGTCAGGGAATGGTCCTCGATCCGACCGATCAGCGCCTTGGCGTAAAGCATTTCGTTCTGGCCGTATTGGCCAAACTCGATGGCCGAGACCAGATGGGTGGGCAGTGCCGTCAGGCTGACGGCACGCACCTGAGGATAGGAGGCCACTTTGCCGCTGGCGTAGCGTTGGGCACCAAAGAATTCGCGGTTCTCGGGGCTGTCCGGCACCCGAAAGGTGGTGCCATCGACCGCCCATAGCGAAAGTCCCTTCCACTGATTCGCGACCTTCTCCTGTGCGCACCAGGCTTGGGCCGTTTGCTCGAACAACCATTGCAGCGGGGCTTGGCCAAGGCGAGCCCGCGCCTGCGTGATCGCACTCTTGCAGACCGCCTCGATTCGGGTGTCGGGCAAGGCCAGATCCAGGGTGCTGAGTACTTCTTCCATCGACTGGCGACGAAACAACGCCAGGGCGATCACCAGCCAGACCACTTGCTCCGCCGGCAAACGACGGCGGCGAACACTCGCCACCCCATGCGCGCTGAGCGCCTGCTCAATCCACTCATACGGCAAATGAGCCGCCAGACGATCGAATCCGATCGTCGGCATGACATCTGTCGTAATGGAGAGCTGGCTGGACAACATCGTTCGCCACGTTAACCATTCGGCGAACTGTCCACAAGCCCCAAAATGAAAAATGCCGCTCACCTAAGTGAACGGCATTACGGTTTGATCCGTGGCTTTTGGATTCAAGCGGGGCGTGCTTAGTAGGTGCCCGGCTTTTTCTTGAATTTGCTGCGGTCGCCATCGAACTTGCGTTCGCCACCGCCATCCTGGCGTCCTTCGTCCGGACGCAGGTTGATCGGGACGCCACGAACACGGGTGCGTTTCAGGGCGTTGGCAGCTTCGCCCGGCATGCCGGCAGGCAGTTCGACCGTGCTTGATTCTTCGTAGAGCGCGATGCGACCGATGAAGCGGCTTTCAATCCCGGCTTCATTGGCAATGGCGCCAACGATATCCTTGACCTGAACGCCATGCTCCCGACCCACATCGATCCGGTAACGAATGACATCGCCAGCCGGCGCGGCGCGGCGCGGCTTCTCGCTACCTTCGAAACGGGGGCGTTCACCACGATCTTCGAAACGCGGCTTATCGCTGCCCTCAAAGCGCGGCTTGCGATCACGCTCGCCAAAGCTGCCCGGACGGGCACGGCTGTCGCGGTTGTCGTAGGCGGCAGCCGGGGCAGGACGCGGGTCTTCACCGGCGATCTGCAGCGGCTTGCCTTCCTGGGCCATCATGGCCAGTGCGGCGGCGACTTCTTCGGCGCTGACATTCTGTTCTTCGGCAACTTGCGAAACGATGTTGGCAAAGAAATCCAGGCCTTCAGCATTGAGCACTTCGGCGACCTTGGCCTTGAAGTCGGTGACGCGCTTGTTGGTCACGTCGGCACGGCTTGGCAGGGTCAGCGGGGCGATCGGTTGGCGGGTGGCGCGCTCGATGGTGCGCAGCATGCGAATTTCACGCGGTGCAACAAAGAGGATGGCGTTGCCGGTACGGCCGGCGCGGCCGGTACGGCCGATGCGGTGCACATAGGCTTCGGTGTCGTACGGAATGTCGTAGTTCACGACGTGGCTGACGCGCGGCACGTCGATGCCGCGGGCGGCGACGTCGGTCGCGATGACGATGTCCAGGGCGCCGGACTTCAACTGCTCGATGACGCGTTCGCGCATTTGCTGGTTGAGGTCGCCGTTCAGTGCGGCAGCGGCATAGCCACGGGCGTTGAGTTTGTCGGCCAGTTCGACGGTGGCGGTCTTGGTGCGGACGAAGATGATGGCAGCGTCGAAGTTTTCTTCAACTTCGAGGATGCGGGTCAGGGCGTCCAGCTTGTGCATGCCGGAAACCTGCCAGTACACCTGACGGATGGCGGCAACGGTGGCGGTGGCCGACTTGATCTTGATTTCGCGCGGTTCAACCAGGTATTTCTGGGCGACGCGGCGAATCTGCTCAGGCATGGTGGCCGAGAAGAGGGCGGTCTGGTGCTGTTCCGGCGTGCGTTCGAGAATCCACTCGACGTCGTCGATGAAGCCCATGCGCAGCATTTCGTCGGCTTCGTCGAGAACCAGGGTTTTTAGGTTGTCGAGGTTGAGCGTCTTGCGCTCGAGGTGGTCCATGACGCGACCCGGCGTGCCAACGATGACGTGGGCGCCGCGCGACAGTTGCTTGAGCTGGATGGTGTAGCTCTGACCGCCGTAGATCGGCAGGACGTGGAAACCGGGCAGGTTCTTGGCGTAGCTTTGCAGCGCTTCGGCAACCTGGATGGCGAGTTCGCGGGTCGGCGTCAGGATCAGGGCCTGCGGCTTGGCGACTTTGACGTCGATCTGTTCCATCAGCGGCAGCGCAAAGGCGGCGGTCTTGCCAGTGCCGGTCTGGGCCATACCGATGATGTCATGGCCGTCAAGCAGAATGGGAATGCACTGAGCCTGAATGGGCGACGGTGTTTCGTAGCCGATTTCGGTCAATGTCTGAAGTAGCGTGGAGCTTAAGCCGAGATCGGCAAAGCTGTCAGCGGGTGATGTCATGCTGTTTCCTTTCGACGTCGCTGCTTGCTTTTATTGGCTTGCGACGCGTATGCCCGATGGTCGGGCGGCCTGAGTTCCCCTGACGCAGCTATGCCGAGGGGGCGATTCAATGGTGCGACCTGTAAGTGAACTGCAAACGAGGGATGAAGCGGTAGCTGCTCGGGGGCCCTGCGGGCAATGGATCAACGCATTGATATTATTAGTTTACTCTATTTTTGCCTGGCCGGAAACCGCTAAGGTCGATATTTGCCAACTACGATGCGCTGGCGCATTATTGCGAATACATGAAGCTCGACGCCAAGCGCTTGCTGGGGCGGCTTTTCGGGCCATAGGGAGAGAGCATCATTTTTCTGGGAAAAGTCGGATCATCATTGGCTGCCCGCTTTGGCTTCAGTCAGCTGAAGCTGCGTCTTTGGGCGCTGGCGCTGTTGCCGGTACTCGTTTTGCCGGTTGTTGCCGGAATCTTTTTGATCATTGGCAACGAATACTTCGAGCGGATGCTGACCCAGAAAGTCATTGGCGATTTGTCGATGGCTCGCTCGCATCTCGAGCACATTCAAAATGAAGCCAGTGCGTCGGCACGTAGCCTGGCTGATTCAAAACGAATTAACCGTCTCTTGCGGGGTGAGGCAAAAGATACGCCATTGGGCGATGTTCTTGCCTCCCGTCAGGAGAATGTGGGGTTCGATTTCCTGGCCATTCTTGATCGTGACGGACGGATTGCTGCATCGGCCCAGAAAAATGGTGAAACCAATCCATTCGCAGACATTGGCGTGGTGCGTCGGGCGTTGAGCAATCCTGCGCAGGCGACGGTTGGCCTCGAAGTATTGCCGAGAGAATGGCTGGCTCGCTTGTCGGCCAGCTTGCCGGAGCGGGCAAAAATCGATTTGCTCCCGACGCCAATGGCTGCACCGACCGATCGCACTGCCGAAACCCGCGGCCTGCTTGTTGTGGCCACGGCGCCAATGCACGATGAAGCCGGTCAAGTGATCGGTCTGGTGGTCGGCGGAACGTTGCTGAATCGGGATGATGCTTTTGTCGATTATTTGTCAGGCATTGTTTCGGCGGGTTGGCTGAAGCAACTGGGGGCCCATGGGTCGGTAACCCTGTTTCTTGGTGATACGCGCATCGCGACCAGTGTCCGGCTTGATAGCGGGGCACGGGCAATTGGTACGCGCGCTTCCCAGGTTGTCAGCGAGGCTGTTTTCGGGCGGGGTGAAACTTGGGTTCGTCGAGCTTTCGTCGTCGATCAGTGGGCCATGACGGCTTATGAGCCGGTTCATGATTTTGCCGGTGAACGGATCGGGATTCTGTATGTGGGTATTCCCGAGGCCCCTTTCTCCGACTTTCGCTGGCGAGCCACGGCTATTTTCCTGCTGGCCTTGGTGATTGCTTCCGGTCTGGCTACCTGGATTTCATGGCGCCTGGTTCGCAGCATCGTTCACCCTCTTGCCCACCTTGAAACAACCATGCGCCAAGTAGGGCAGGGGCAGATGGAGGTGCGCGTCGGCGCAATGCCAGGTGACGATGAACTGGCGCGCCTTGGCGAACTATTCGACCATTTGCTCGACACCATTGGCCAGCAGACGGCGGATTTGCGGGAGTGGGGCGAGTCGCTGGACAGCAAGGTTGTGCAACGCACCCAGGATCTGGCCGATGCGAATCAGGCGCTGGCTTTGGCACGGGATGAGGCAGAGAGAGCCAATCGGGCAAAAAGCTCCTTTCTGGCCAATATGAGCCATGAAATACGTACGCCGATGAATGCAATCGTTGGCCTGACTCATCTGCTGCAGAAAGAGCTTCACGATGAGCGCCAGGTGGACCGGCTCAAGAAGATAAATGCTGCGGCACAGCACTTGTTGTCGGTGATTAACGACATCCTCGATATTTCAAAAATCGAGGCCGGCAAACTGCATCTCGAGCACAGCAGCTTCGATATGGACAAGGTATTTGATTCGGTTTGTGCCATGACCGCCGAACGCGCTTGTGCAAAAGGCGTTGAATTGGTGCGCGATGTAGCGCCCGAGATGGTTGGAGCATTCCAGGGGGATGCCCTGCGACTGAAGCAGATATTGCTCAATTTTGCTTCGAATGCCCTCAAATTCACCGAGCAGGGTGCAATCGTCATCCGCTCGTCGGTTGTTGAAGATCGCGGAGGTCAGGTGCTAGTTCGTTTCGAGATGAGCGATACGGGCGTTGGCATTCCCCATGATGCCTTGCCTCGCTTGTTTTCGGCCTTTGAGCAGGCGGATAGTTCAACGACGCGCAAATACGGCGGGACGGGGCTGGGGTTGGCGATCAGTCGTCGCCTGGCCGAGTTGATGGGCGGGCAGATCGGTGTTGAAAGCGAACCGGGGCGCGGTAGCATCTTCTGGTTTACGGCGCTTCTTGGGCGGGATGGTTCAACCGTACGGGCTACGCCGCCGCTTTCGATGCTGGCAAATCGTCGGGTGCTGGTTGTGGACGATCACCCGGTCGCGCGTCAGGTGCTGGCCGATATGTTGGGCCTTCAGGGAATGCGTGTCGAGCAGGCTGAAGGGGGTGAGGCCGGTTTGGGTCTGATCAGCGTGGCCGATCGGGATGGCGATCCTTTTGAATTGGTACTGTTTGATTGGCGTATGCCCGGTATGGATGGCCTGGCGGCGGCTGAGGCGTTGGCACGGATGCCGTTGCGGCATCGCCCGATGCATCTGCTGGTCACGGCTTACGATAATGAATTGACGCGCGACCTGTGGGAACCTGCCGGTTTTCATGTCGTGCTGGCCAAACCGGTTTCTTCCTCGAGTCTTTACGATACCTTGCTCGGTCTGCTCGGGCGCGGCCAGATTGCCGTGCCGCTGGAAGCTGCGGCTGTTGAGCGCTTGTTGATTGAGCAGCATGCCGGGCAGCGCATTCTTCTGGCGGAAGACAACGAAATCAATCGGGAGGTGGCCATGGAGCTGCTTTCCACGGTCGAAGTCGAATTCGATGTTGCCGAGGATGGTGCCGAGGCTTTGGCCAAGGCCGCCTCCGGACGTTACGACCTGATTTTGATGGACGTCCAGATGCCAGTCATGGATGGTTTGGAGGCAACACGCCAGATTCGCCTTTTACCTGGTTACAAATCGGTCCCGATTCTGGCGTTGACCGCGAATGCCTTCGAGGAAGATATCGCTGTTTGCCTGGCAGCCGGGATGGACGCGCATGTCGCCAAGCCGGTGGATCCCGATCTGCTTTTTGCTGCCTTGCTGGCCTGGTTGCCTGAGCGTTAAAGGCGTGCGGGGCGAAGTTCAGCCAGTTCGCTGGCCGAGAATCCGGCGGCCAGTCTGGCGCTTTCATTCAGCGGGGCAGATGGACGCGGCGCCTTGAAGTCGTTGAGTAATTGGCGATAGGTGCTTTCCGGCGCCAGTTGTCGCGCCGTGCATAACGTCCGGAACCAACGGTCACCCAGGCCGACATGGCCGATTTCATCGTGCAGGATGATGTCGAGCAGGCGTGCACTTTCGTGGTCGCCGCATTGTTCCAGTTTGCGCTGGATCGGTGGCGTGGCATCCAGGCCGCGAGCTTCGAGCAGGCGAGGAACCAGCGCCATGCGTGCCAGAGCGTCATGGTTGGTTTTTTCAGCCATCTGCCACAGACCGGCATGTGCTGGAAAATCACCATAGTCGTAACCCAGCGTCAGCAGACGCTCGCGCAGGATGGTGAAATGATAGGCTTCCTCGGCTGCGACACCGACCCAGTCAGCGTAGTACTGGCGTGGCATGTCACGGAAGCGGGCTGCATGATCGAGGGCCAGGTTGATGGCGGAAAATTCGATGTGGACAATTGCATGCAGCAGCCTGGCCCGCCCTTCCGGGGTTGAGATATTGCGTGTTGGCACTTCTTTGGGCGGGATCAGCTCAGGTTTTGCGGGAATGCCGCAAGCAAGTGCCACGGCAGGCTGATTTTGCCAGTCGAGCTTGTCAGCCTGCCAATCTGCCGCAAGTGCTGCGGTCAACCGTAGTTTTGAGCTGATTTCTGTGCAGGCCAGTGCTTCGGCCAGTGCCGCAAAGAGCGATTTTTTCATGGGGCGGGATTGGTGTGTTGCAGGTGAATGTTGTCGATTTCGGCAATGATTTCCGGCGACATGATCGTGTGCGCGGCAGGTAGTGTTTCCTGGAGTTGCGACAGCGATGACGCACCAATGATCGTGCTGCTGACAAACCAGCGCGAGCGAACAAAGCCCAGCGCCAGCTGGGTCGGGGTCATGTTGTGGCGACGGGCGAGGGCGACATAGGCGCTGACTGCCGGCGCGACATTCGGTTTGGTGTAGCGTTGGCCGAAACTGGGCCACTGGGTCAGGCGCCCCGGTGCCGCCGGATTGTCCAGGTATTTCCCGGTCAGGTGGCCGAAGGCGAGAGCTGAATAGGCGAGCAGGCCGACTTGTTCGCGATGGCAGACTTCGGCCAACCCTGTTTCAAAGGTGCGATTGAGCAAGTGGTAGGCATTTTGGGTTGAGACGACGTGAGGCAGGCCCAGCTCATCGGCCAGCCGGGTAAATTGCATGATGCCCCAGGGGTGTTCGTTCGAGAGTCCGATCTGACGGACTTTGCCTTCCCGGACCAGTTCGGCCAGCGCTTCAAGTTGTGTGCGGATCGGCGTGCATTCGCGTTCGCTGTCCGGGTTGAATTGCCATTGGCCGAACATCGGTTGGTTGCGCTCCGGCCAGTGCAGTTGGTAAAGGTCGATATAGTCTGTCTGCAGACGACTCAACGATCCTTCGACGGCTGCACGAATATTGGCCCGGTCAAGTGCCGGTGGGCCGCTGCGTATCCACTGCAGGCTGCGGGCAGGGCCGGCCACCTTGGTTGCAACGATCACCTTGTCGCGTGATTGCCGGCTCAGCCAGCGGCCAACGATGCTTTCCGATGCGCCACAGGTTTCGGCTCGCGGCGGGACGGCATACATTTCGGCCGTGTCGATGAAGTTTACGCCGGCGTTCAGCGCAAAATCGAGTTGCGCATGAGCGTCGGACTCGGATGTTTGCTCACCAAAAGTCATGGTTCCCAGGCAAATATTCGGCACGCTGAAACCATTTTTGCCCAGAAGGCGTTGCTTGATTGAATTCATTCCATGTCTCCGAAAAATGCCAGAAATTCAGGGTTGACCGCAGAGAACGCCATAAATAAGCACGTGGCGCTTTAAAAGAGGATCGAAACTGGCTGGCACGATGGCCAGGTTGTGTTCTTGATTGATCATGCCGTGCTTATGCACCCATTCGCTGGCTGCCTTGTGAGCCTGGTCGAAGCTGGGGTACAGCCCTTGCAGGCTGGTTGAGCGGACGGATAAAAAATTGCCGCTGGTTTGATCGAGCAAGGTATCCGTATCCAGCTTTTGAACCGCGTAGCCAGAAGCCGAGCGGGGCAGAGGGAGTACAGCCAGGTCGAAACTGTCACCAAATGCGTCCGGAGGCATGATTGTGTTGGGCATGACGTATTTTAACGGGAAGATCTCGTGCAAACCCGAGTTAGGCTAAGGCGATTCGGTCCGACGTGGTAGAATTTTGCGCTGTAATAATTACTCAACAGGACTGTCATGTTCGGACGGCTGATGCCCAAAGAGGGCAAGTATTTCGATCTTTTCAATTCCCACGCAGATCTCATCGTGGAGGGAGGCAAGGCGCTTTCAGGTTTGATTGGCGCATTGGTGGATGAACCGGGGAAGGCGGCGGTTCATGCCGAAGAGATCGATGTGCTAGAACGCAAGGCAGACGAAATTACGCACAGCACACTGGCGCAATTGCACACTTCATTCATCACGCCGTTTGACCGTGATGAAATTCATCAGCTGATCAACAGCATGGATGACATTCTCGACATCATTCAGGATGTCGCCGAATCAATGACCCTGTACGACATTCATCGCGTTCCGCCAGAGGCCAAAGCGCTGGCTGACGTGACCGAAGCCTGCTGTGCACGGGTCCAGTCCCTGGTCAAGTTGCTGCACAGCATGGACAACGCCCCTCAGATTCTCAAGTTCTGCCACGAAATTGCCGACCTTGAGTCCGATGCGGATCGTATTTTGCGTGAAGCCATGTCCAAGCTCTTCCGTGAAGAGCCCGATGTTCGCCAGGTGGTCAAGCTCAAGGAAATTTACGAATTGCTCGAGTCTGTCAGTGATCGGTGCAAAGACGTGGCGGGTACTGTCGAAGCCATCGTTCTCGAAAATTCCTGAGCGGGTAGCTCGGCATGGAATCCATACATATCAGCCTCGGGGTCGTTGTTACCCTGGTGATTGTTGCTTTGCTGTTTGACTTCATGAATGGGTTTCATGATGCAGCAAATTCAATTGCCACCATTGTTTCAACCCGCGTCCTGAAACCCCATCAGGCCGTTATCTGGGCTGCAGCATTCAATTTTCTGGCCTACTTCATGTTCCAGTTGAAGGTTGCCAGTACTATCGGCAAGGGCACCATTGATCCCAGTATCGTCGATCACTACGTCATCTTCGGCGCCCTGATTGGTGCCATCATCTGGAACATCATCACCTGGTACTACGGAATACCGTCATCGTCATCGCATGCGTTGGTGGGCGGGTTGGTCGGGGCGGCAGTGGCCAAAGCCGGATTTGCAGGTTTGATTTCGGCAGGTGTCCTTAAGATCATCGCCTTTATCTTTGTCGCTCCGCTGCTCGGTTTCTTTATTGGCGGGGCGTTGATGGTCGTCGTTTCGTGGATTTGCCGGAATATGGCGCCGCGCAAGGTAGACAAGTATTTTCGCCGTTTTCAGCTTTTGTCTGCTGCAGCCTACAGCTTGGGGCATGGCGGTAACGACGCACAGAAAACTGTGGGGATCATCTGGATGCTCTTGATTGCGGCTGGCATGTCCCAGTCCAACGAGCCGATTCCGGGCTGGGTTGTTTTTGCCTGCTATACGGCAATGGGGCTGGGAACGATGTTTGGTGGTTGGCGGATCGTCAAGACGATGGGTAACCGCATTACCAAATTGAATCAGGCCCGGGGCTTTTGTGCCAATAGTGGCGGTGCTATTACGCTTTTCATGGCAACAGCCCTGGGAGTTCCTGTGTCAACGACGCATACCATTACCGGTGCTATTGCCGGGGTGGGGTCTACTCGGGGTGCCCGGCGTGTCCGCTGGGGGGTTGCCGGTGGGATCGTCTGGGCCTGGATTCTGACCATTCCATGTAGTGCCGGTATGGCTGCGTTGGCTTGGTATTTGGGTCGCCTGATCCTTTAGGCTTCAGTCGGTCACCGTTGTCATTTTGTTGTTTTTGCTCCTGCCGGTTCTTTTGGCAGGAGTGGTTTCTGTAGTTCTCCCTCTCCTCGAGGGTTGCCACTGCCGATTTGGCGCTGCGCACTGAAGATTTTAAGTGCGCTTAAACAGGATCTAAGCCGGAATGTCCGGCGTAAGCAACTGCTCGAGTTGCATGATCTTGTCTTTCAATCCCAGTTTTCTTTTTTTGAGTCGCCTGATCAGTAAATCATCCGGAGGCGGGTTTTCGCTAAGGTGGGTGATTGCAAGATCCAGGTCGCGATGTTCTATCTGCCGTTGACTTAGTTGAACTCGAAGCAAGTTTGCGGCTTCTTCATTGGGTGGTTGAAGTGACATCTCGAACTCCTGAGGCACTGACGATGTTTTGTTAGAATAACCCGAACAATTCAAAGGAGGAGAGCAAAATGCAACACCACGTAATCGTGTCTTTTGGCAAAGACAAGGAATTTGATTTCAAGCTGACAGGCGGAATGCCGGCTGATGAGGCTCGCAAATGGTTTGATCATGAATTCACGGTTCTCGAGTGTGACGTGGCGACGCCAACCGGGAAAATCCTGGCAGTTGATCGTATTTTGAGCGTTGCCAAGTATGCAGGAGAGGCTGCGTTTCGTGAGGGAGGTGGATGGGCAGAATCATTTGCCAAGTGCACGGGGTCAATACTGGGGCGCGAATTGATTCGTGTTGATGTCGAGCACTACAGTATCGGGTACTGATGAACAAGGCGTTTGTCAGAGAGACGGAGAGCGACGAGGATGAAGAACTTCCGAAGTCGCTGGTTCTTCCCTCGGGGACACGTAACTACATAACGCCATCCGGTCATGAGCGCCTAAAGGCTGAGTTGGAAAGTCTTGTGAAGCGCGAGCGGCCACATGTGGTCGAGATCGTCGCTTGGGCTGCTTCAAATGGTGATCGTTCTGAGAATGGTGACTATATATATGGCAAGCGACGGTTGCGCGAAATTGATCGGCGGATACGTTTCCTGACGAAACGCCTTGAAATTGCGGAAATTGTTGATCCGCTCCGCCAGGGAAGCAATGACCAGGTTTTTTTTGGTGCCAGGGTTACGGTTGCAAGTGAACGCGGTGATGAAAATACCTACACCATCGTAGGGGTTGATGAGGTTGATGTTGCCAGAGGGCGTATTAGTTGGATATCACCTTTGGCGCGTGCTTTGCTCAAGGCAAGGGAGGGTGATTCGGTAAGATTTCAGAGTCCTCACGGGGTTCGTGAAATAGATATCGTTGAGGTGCTGTACCTTGAGATCGACTAATTGACTCTGCTTTCTTATTTGTTTGACCGGTTTTTCACAAAGTAGTTGACTGCGATTTTGGTGTGTATATAATTCGCCCTCTTCGCTGCTGCCGGGGTTTCCGGCGGAAGGGAAGGAGAAGTTGGTAGGAAAAAAGAAGTGAGAAAGTGCTTGACGAGATGTAGGAAGTGCTTCATAATCTCGCTTCTCTGCTGCAGACGAATCGAAAGAAACGGCGCGGTAGCGATCTTTAAAAATTTGAACAACCGATAGGTGTGGGTGCCTTGATGCGAAGCGACGCAAGTCGCAAAAAGTATTAAGGCAATCACACGGATGGAGAGATCCATCGAGGTAGGAGTAAAAATTCTACCGTCAGTGAATTGCGAGTGTTTTGGATTGAACTGAAGAGTTTGATCCTGGCTCAGATTGAACGCTGGCGGCATGCCTTACACATGCAAGTCGAACGGTAACAGGGAGCTTGCTCCGCTGACGAGTGGCGAACGGGTGAGTAATGTATCGGAACGTACCTTTCAGTGGGGGATAACGTAGCGAAAGTTACGCTAATACCGCATATTCTGTGAGCAGGAAAGCAGGGGACCTTCGGGCCTTGCGCTGATTGAGCGGCTGATATCAGATTAGCTAGTTGGTGAGGTAAAGGCTCACCAAGGCGACGATCTGTAGCGGGTCTGAGAGGATGATCCGCCACACTGGAACTGAGACACGGTCCAGACTCCTACGGGAGGCAGCAGTGGGGAATTTTGGACAATGGGGGCAACCCTGATCCAGCCATGCCGCGTGAGTGAAGAAGGCCTTCGGGTTGTAAAGCTCTTTCGGCCGGGAAAAAATCGCATGGGCTAATACCCTGTGTGGATGATGGTACCGGAATAAGAAGCACCGGCTAACTACGTGCCAGCAGCCGCGGTAATACGTAGGGTGCGAGCGTTAATCGGAATTACTGGGCGTAAAGCGTGCGCAGGCGGTTTTTTAAGACAGGCGTGAAATCCCCGGGCTCAACCTGGGAACTGCGCTTGTGACTGGAAGGCTAGAGTACGGCAGAGGGGGGTGGAATTCCACGTGTAGCAGTGAAATGCGTAGAGATGTGGAGGAACACCAATGGCGAAGGCAGCCCCCTGGGTCGATACTGACGCTCATGCACGAAAGCGTGGGGAGCAAACAGGATTAGATACCCTGGTAGTCCACGCCCTAAACGATGTCAACTAGGTGTTGGGTGGGTAAAACCATTTAGTACCGGAGCTAACGCGTGAAGTTGACCGCCTGGGGAGTACGGCCGCAAGGTTAAAACTCAAAGGAATTGACGGGGACCCGCACAAGCGGTGGATGATGTGGATTAATTCGATGCAACGCGAAAAACCTTACCTACCCTTGACATGTCCAGAAGCCCGAAGAGATTTGGGTGTGCCCGAAAGGGAGCTGGAACACAGGTGCTGCATGGCTGTCGTCAGCTCGTGTCGTGAGATGTTGGGTTAAGTCCCGCAACGAGCGCAACCCTTGTCGTTAATTGCCATCATTTAGTTGGGCACTTTAACGAGACTGCCGGTGACAAACCGGAGGAAGGTGGGGATGACGTCAAGTCCTCATGGCCCTTATGGGTAGGGCTTCACACGTCATACAATGGTCGGTACAGAGGGTTGCCAAGCCGCGAGGTGGAGCCAATCCCAGAAAGCCGATCGTAGTCCGGATCGTAGGCTGCAACTCGCCTGCGTGAAGTCGGAATCGCTAGTAATCGCGGATCAGCATGTCGCGGTGAATACGTTCCCGGGTCTTGTACACACCGCCCGTCACACCATGGGAGCGGGTTCCGCCAGAAGTAGGTAGCCTAACCGCAAGGGGGGCGCTTACCACGGCGGGGTTCGTGACTGGGGTGAAGTCGTAACAAGGTAGCCGTAGGGGAACCTGCGGCTGGATCACCTCCTTTCTAGAGAAAGCATCTCTGGCACCCACAACCTATCGGTTGTTCAGTAGTGGCAACAGACGAGGGTCTGTAGCTCAGTCGGTTAGAGCACCGTCTTGATAAGGCGGGGGTCGTTGGTTCGATTCCAACCAGACCCACCAACGTCTAAACACGGGGGATTAGCTCAGCTGGGAGAGCACCTGCTTTGCAAGCAGGGGGTCAACGGTTCGATCCCGTTATCCTCCACCAAAACCTAAAGATAAGCATGGCTGTTTATCTTTGGCTTTTGGAAACGAAATGCCACGCTCTTTAACAAATTGGAAGAAGGTTGTATTGCTGATGCTGATGAGGCATTAGCAATACGTTGTGATTGCATCGATCGTTATTTCTTAGTCGGGATAACGGTCGCACAAAGATTTGCCTGTAGCCGCTCTCGCGAGAGAGGACAAGGTTATAGGATCAAGCGACTAAGTGCATGTGGTGGATGCCTTGGCGATCACAGGCGATGAAGGACGTGCAAGCCTGCGAAAAGCGGGGGGGAGCTGGCAATGAAGCTTTGATCCCCCGATATCCGAATGGGGAAACCCGGCCAGCAATGGTCATCTTTATCTGAATACATAGGATATTGAAGCGAACCCGGTGAACTGAAACATCTAAGTAGCCGGAGGAAAAGAAATCAACCGAGATTCCCCTAGTAGTGGCGAGCGAACGGGGAAGAGCCTGCTAGTGATAGCGGAACTGTTAGAAGAACGGAATGGAAAGTCCGGCCGTAGTGGGTGATAGCCCCGTATTCGAAAACAGATCCGTGGTACTAAGTTAGCGAAAAGTAGGGCGGGGCACGTGA